>NZ_RBLN01000146.1:0-5444 GCF_003989405.1 Micrococcus sp. HSID17227
TGGGCGGCGGCCGTCGTCGTCCCCGCGCAGGGTCAGGGCGGACAGGTTCGCCACCGCGTAGTAGACGAGCACGCCGAACGAGCTGAAGCCCACCACGGTGAGGATGTCCGTGGTGAGCAGGAGCAGGATCACGGCCGCGGCCACCGTCAGCTGAGCCGTCCACGGCGTGCCGGTCCCCGCATGGACCCGTGCCAGGGGGCGGGGCAGGTCGGACTCGCGGGCCATGGCCAGGGCGGTGCGGGAGATGCCCGTCAGCAGGTTGAGCATGGCCCCGGCCGCGGCGAGGGCGGCGCCGGCCACCGCCACCCAGCCCCAGCCGGAGCCCAGGGCGGTCTCGAGCAGGTCGCGCACGGGCGCCGGGGACCGGGCCAGCCCGGAGGTCCCGAGGCCCGAGATCAGCGCCGTGGCGAGCAGCAGGTACAGCGCCACGGTCACGGCGAGGGCGATCAGGATGGCGCGCGGGATCGTGCGTGCGGGGTCGATGACCTCCTCACCCATGGTGGCCACGCGCGCGTAGCCGGCGAACGCGAAGAACAGGACGCCCGCGCCCATGAGCACGCCCTGCACGGGGGAGTCGACGCCGAGCGCCGCGGCCGAGCCCCCGGGGGCCTCGCGCGCCAGGCCTGCGCCGATGGCCAACACGAGCACGGCGAGCACGGGCACGAGGATCGCCAACGTCGCCTGCGCGGTCCGCGTCACGCCCGCCATCGCCACCCCGGTGAGCACGACGACGGCGGCCACGCCCGTCCACCGGGCCGCGGCGGCGTCGTCGGGGAAGAGGTACAGGCCGAGGGTGGCCGCCATCGCGGCCACCGACGCGGTCTTGCCCGTGACGAAGCCCCAGCCGGCGACGAAGCCGGCCCACGGGTGCAGCTGCCGCCGGCCGTAGACGTAGGCGCCGCCGGACTCGGGGTGGACGGTGGCCAGCTGCGCCGTGGACAGGGCGTTGCACAGGGCCGCGACGGCCGCGACCGCCAGGGCCCCGTACAGCAGGCCGGGGTGGCCGCCGGTGAGCGCGGCCGCCAGGCCGATCGCGGTGAACACGCCCGCGCCGATCATCGAGCCGAGGCCGATCGCGACGGCGTGGAGCAGGGTCAGGCGGCGCTGCAGGGCGGCGGTCATGACGGGGTCCTCCTGGGCTGGGGCAGTGTGGACGGGGCACTAGACTGACGGGAACGGCGCGCGCCCGCCCCGCAGGCGTATCACACGGCGTCGACCATCACATGAACCCCGCACATCGTCCGGCGACCGGACGGAGAGGATCCTCGTGCTGCGCACCCACTCCCTCGGCGAGCTCAACGCCTCGCTCATCGGCCAGACCGTCACCGTCACCGGCTGGGTGGCGCGGCGGCGCGACCACGGCGGCGTGGCCTTCGTGGACCTGCGCGACGCCTCGGGCTTCGCCCAGGTCGTGGTGCGGGACGAGGCGGACTTCGACCCGCTGCGCAACGAGTGGGTCCTGCAGGTCACCGGCACGGTCGAGCGCCGCCCCGAGGGCAATGAGAACCCGAACCTGCCCTCCGGTGAGATCGAGCTGATCGCGGAGACCGTGACGGTGCTCAACACCGCCGCCGCGCTGCCGTTCCAGGTGGACGAGCACGTGGAGGTCGGCGAGGAGGCCCGGCTGCGCCACCGCTACCTGGACCTGCGCCGCCCGCAGCCCTCGCGCATCATGCGCCTGCGCTCCGAGGTCAACCGGACGGCGCGCGAGCTGCTGCACGGCGAGGGCTTCGTGGAGGTCGAGACCCCGACACTCACGCGCTCGACGCCGGAGGGCGCCCGCGACTTCCTCGTCCCGGCCCGCCTGGCTCCCGGCTCCTGGTACGCCCTGCCGCAGTCACCGCAGCTGTTCAAGCAGCTGCTGCAGGTGGGCGGGATCGAGAAGTACTACCAGATCGCCCGCTGCTACCGCGACGAGGACTTCCGCGCGGACCGCCAGCCCGAGTTCACCCAGCTGGACATCGAGGCCTCCTTCGTGGAGCAGGACGACGTGATCGCCCTCGGCGAGAAGATCGTCAAGGCCCTGTGGGCCCTCGTCGGTGTGGACGTCCCGACGCCGATCCGCCGCATGACCTACGCCGAGGCGATGGAGAAGTACGGCTCGGACAAGCCGGACCTGCGCTTCGGCCTCGAGCTGACGGACCTGACCGAATACTTCAAGGACACCCCGTTCCGCGTGTTCCAGAACGAGTACGTGGGCGCCGTCGTGATGCCGGGCGGCGCCTCCCAGGCCCGCCGCACCCTCGACGCGTGGCAGGAGTGGGCCAAGCAGCGCGGCGCCAAGGGCCTGGCCTACGTGCTCATCCAGGAGGACGGCGAACTGACCGGCCCGGTGTCCAAGAACATCTCCGAGGAGGAGAAGGCCGGCCTGGCCGCCGCCGTGGGCGCGAACCCGGGCGACTGCGTGTTCTTCGCCGCCGGCAAGCCGAAGGAGTCCCGCGCGCTGCTGGGCGCGGCCCGCGTGGAGATCGGCCGTCGCTGCGGGCTGTTCACCGACGCCGGTGACGGCGTGGCCGCGAAGGACGCCGACTGGGCGTTCGTGTGGGTCGTGGACGCGCCGATGTTCGAGCCGGCCGCCGACGCCGTGGCCTCGGGCGACGTCGCCGTGGGCGCGGGCGCCTGGACCGCCGTGCACCACGCGTTCACCTCGCCCAAGCCGGAGTTCGCGGACACCTTCGACACCGACCCGGGCTCGGCCCTGGCCTACGCCTACGACATCGTGTGCAACGGCAACGAGATCGGCGGCGGTTCCATCCGCATCCACCGTCAGGACGTGCAGGAGCGCGTGTTCGAGGTCATGGGCCTGTCCCCGGAGGAGGCGAACGAGAAGTTCGGCTTCCTGCTCGAGGGCTTCAAGTACGGCGCCCCGCCGCACGGCGGCATCGCGTTCGGCTGGGACCGCGTGGTCGCCCTGCTGGCCGGCACCGACTCGATCCGCGAGGTCATCGCGTTCCCGAAGACCGGCGGCGGCTTCGACCCGCTGACGGCCGCACCGGCGCCCATCACCGCTCAGCAGCGCAAGGAGGCCGGCGTCGACGCGCAGCCGGAGCCGAAGCAGGCCGAGGCCGAGCCGGGAGCCTGATCCGGGCCCGCGGCGGGCCCGGGGCGGGTCCGCAGCGGGCCCGCCTCAGCCGCGCTGCGGCCCGGCCAGCTCGTCCGAGTCCACGATCAGCGTGAACGGCCCGGAGTTGGTGAGGGAGACGTCCATCATCGCGCCGAACACCCCGCGCTCCACGCGCACGCCGGCGGCCTCGAGCTCGGCCGTGAACCGCTCGTAGAGCGGCTCGGCCTGGTCGCCCTTCGCCGCGCGCGTCCAGGACGGCCGCCGGCCCTTCCGCACGTCGCCGTACAGCGTGAACTGGCTGACGACGAGCGCCAGGGCGCCGGCGTCGGTGAGGGACCGCTCGCCGTCGAGCATGCGGAGCCCGGCCACCTTGCGGGCCACCTGGACGGCCTCGGCCTCCGTGTCCGTGACTGACACTCCGAGCAGGATCACCAGCCCCTCGCCCTCGAAGGAGCCGACCACCTCGCCATCCACGACGACGGAAGCGGAACGGGCGCGTTGCAGAACGGCTCTCATGCAGCCATTCTGCAACGCGCCCGGAACCGGTCCGCGTCAGCGGATCACTGACGACGGGTCGGATCCACCTCGTACACGGTGGTCGAGCCGGAGACCTCGTTGGCGACGATCAGCAGGGCGGTGCCGGAGGGGGACTCGTCGGCCGGCACGAAGGTCAGGCCCTCGGCGCCCATGTCACCCAGGCCGGCCGCGGCGTCGTCGCCCGCGGCATCCCAGTCACGGTCGTTGACGTAGTCCACGTAGGTGGCGTTCCGCGGGTCGGTGATGTCGAAGACCATCACGCCGCCGATGCGCTCGAGGCCCACGAACGCGTAGGTGCGGCCCTGGATCGTGCCCACCACCACGGACTCGGGCTCGGGGCCCTTGTCATCCGAACGGGAGTCCCCGGACGGGGTCTCGTCGTTGTTCGCGTTGAACGCGTGCTCCGGCAGCTCGCCGGCGGCCACGAGCCGGGCGATCTGCTCTTCGATCATGCCGGCGGAGTCGAACAGGCGGGTGCCGTCCGCGGTGTAGATGGAGAAGGACCGGCCGCCCAGTGTGGTCAGGGAGGAGTGGCACTCGCGCTCAGAGTCGTAGCCGAGGTCGGTGAGCACCTTCAGGCGGCCCAGGGCATCCTTCTTCTGCAGGGCCTTGGCCCCCGGGAACTCGGCGGCGCACAGGTCCAGGTCGCTGACGCGCTCGGAGTCGTTGAAGTCGCCCCACTCCCGCCCGTCACCCTCGTTGGCGGTGACGACCAGGTTCTGACCGCGCCAGCGGTACGTGTCGATGCCGTCGGGCATGGGCAGGCCGTCGACCGGCCAGTGGCCCAGCTCGATGCCGCCGTCCTTGTCCGAGGCGTCCAGCATGCCCTCGGTGGACCAGTCGGTGGGCGTCAGCGCCCAGAGGTCCTCCAGCGTGGCGGACTTCAGGTCCACGACGGCGACGGCGTTGGCCTCCTGCACGGACACGTAGGCGGTGCGTCCGGGCGGGTCGACGGTGACGTACTCCGGCTCGAGGTTGCGGGCCACCCGACCGGCGGGCTCGTGACCGGCGGGCACGGCCACATCGGGGCCGGAGACGCGCACGCCGGCGGGCAGGGCGGTGCCGGCGTCGTAGGCGCGGAAGTCCACGGTGCGCACCGCGTCTTGGGTCAGGCGGGAGAACTGCTGGGCGTTCTTCGGCACGGAGACCACGGAGATCGTGCCCTCCGGGTCGACGGAGAAGTCGTCGGCCGGTTCGCCCTCGTTGGCGACCACCACGTACGCCCCGTTCGGGGAGAAGGCCAGCGAGTCCGGCAGGGCGCCCACCCGCACGCCGCCGAGGTAGCGCAGGGTGGTGGTGTCGAAGAACACGACCCAGCCGTGGTCGGTCTTCTCGGCGGCCTCCACGGCGACGGCCATCACGCCGCCGGAGACGGCCACGGAGTTCACCGTGGCGCCCTTGTCCGTGACGGAGCCGTCCGCGGTGCGCAGGCCCTCGGCGGAGAGGGTCCGCTCGGCCACGGGGGCGGCGTCGGCGCCCAGGCGCATGACGTCGACGGCGCCGCGCTGCGCGTTCACCACGAACAGGCGGCCGGAGACCGCGTCGAAGGCCGGGATCTCGGCGGCGGACTCGCCGAACACGCCGGTCCCGTGGGTGCCGGCGCGGGTGAGCTCGATGCTCTTGCCGGACGGGTTGGCGGCGATGGCGGCGCGCTGGGCCGTGGCCGAGTGCGGGGCGGGCGCGCTGAGGGAGGCCGGGGCGAGGAAGGCCGTGGACAGGGCCGCGGCGGTGACGGCCGTGGCGAGGCGTGCGAGGCGAGGCATGGATGCTCCAGTCAGGGCAGGGAGGCGGAGGACGGGGTCACCCCATCGCACGGATGTGAACGGACCGTGACGCCCCAGAA
>NZ_RBLN01000147.1:0-5466 GCF_003989405.1 Micrococcus sp. HSID17227
TAACGAACTGGCCGACGACCTCGCCCGGGCCGCCGCCCGCCACGCCAGCGTCGGCACCCCCGAGGGGGACCTGCCCGAGCGGATGGGGCAGCTGATCCAGCTCCGCGTCGAGGACGACGCCGCCGGCTGACCCCGGCCCCCGATTCCCCGTCCTCCGCCCCAGCCTCTAGGGTGGGGCTGTGGAAGCGACAGTGGAACAGATCACAGCGGCCATCACGGCCCTCAACGACAAGTACTGGTACGTCGTGATGGCGCTGCTCTTCGTGGCCGGGGTGTGGTTCACCATCCGGACCGTGGGCGTGCAGGTGCGCATGCTCCCGGAGATGCTGCGGTCGGTGACGGCCAAGTCCCAGACCGGGTTCGAGAACGACGGCGTGAGCCCGTTCCGCGCCTTCACCATCTCGGCGGCCTCGCGCGTGGGCACCGGCAACGTGGCCGGCGTGGCGATCGCGATCGTGATCGGCGGCCCGGGCGCCGTGTTCTGGATGTGGCTGCTGGCGATCATCGGCGGCGCCACCGCGTTCGTCGAGTCCACGCTGGCCCAGCTGTACAAGCAGAAGGGCTCGGACGGCTACTTCGGCGGCCCCGCGTACTACATCCGCGACGGCCTGGGCGCGAAGTGGCTGGCGGCCGTGTTCGCCGTCGCCATCACCGTGACCTACGGCTTCGTGTTCAACGCCGTGCAGTCCAACTCGATCTCCGAGTCCGTGCAGGCCAACTGGGGCGCGTCCTCCACCACCGCGTGGATCGTGGGCCTGGGCCTGGCCACCCTCACCGGCCTCGTGATCTTCGGCGGCGTGCGCCGGCTCTCGGCCGTGACCAACGTGCTGGTCCCCGTGATGGCCACGTTCTACATCTTCCTGGCCCTGATCGTGATGGTCGTCAACATCACCGAGGTCCCGGGCATGATCGCGCTGATCGTGGGCCACGCCTTCGGCCTGCGCGAGGTCGCGGGCGCCGCCGTCGGCATGACGATGGTGATGCAGGGCGTGCGCCGCGGCATGTTCTCCAACGAGGCCGGCATGGGCTCCGCCCCGAACGCCGCCGCCACCGCGGCCGTCTCCCACCCGGCCAAGCAGGGCTTCGTGCAGTCCCTGGGCGTCTACTTCGACACCCTGATCGTGTGCTCGGCCACCGCGTTCGTCATCCTGCTCTCCAACCCGGCCTACGGACGCGGGGAGGCGCTCGGCATGCAGGTGACCCAGGGTGCGCTCCAGCAGGCCGTGGGCGCGTGGGCCGGCCCGGCGCTGACCGTCATCATCTTCTTCCTGGCCTGGTCCTCCGTGCTGGGCAACACCTACTACGGTGAGGCCAACATCCGGTACCTGGCCGGCCGCCACGCGGGTCGGGCCATCAGCGTGTTCCGCGTGCTCGTGCTGGTGTGCGTGGTCGGCGGCGCGCTGGGCTCCGTGGCGCTGGTGTGGAACCTCGCGGACACGTTCGCGGCCCTCATGGCGACCATCAACCTCGTGGCGATCATCCCGCTGGGCGGGCTGGCCGTGAAGCTGCTCCGGGACTACGAGCGCAAGCTCAAGGCGGGCATGGATCCGGGCTTCCACATCTCCGACCTGCCCGAGGCGCGGAACGTGGCCCTCTGGCGGGACGAGCCGAAGACCTCCCCGCTCCAGGACTGACGCCCCCGCCCGCGCGTTTCGAGGCGGGATATCGACCTCATCCGGCTGCCGCGGGCGGCCGTGGGGTGGATATCCCGCCTCGATGCATGAGGAGGCCCGGTCTGGACACCGTGCGGGGGTCGACGCCTAGGGTGAGGCGCACCCAGTCGTCGGCGTGCACGACGACGCCGTCGTAGCCCGCGCCGAGGTCCTCGCGGAGGTCGGCGGTCGTACGCCCGAGCATGGCGGGCAGCTGCGACGAGGAGTACTGCACGAGGCCGCGCGCCCGCACCCGGCCATGCGCATCCACGATCTCGACGACGTCGCCCGGCGTGAAGGCGCCCGTGCAGCCGGTGATGCCCGCGGCCAGCAGGGAGCGGCCGCGGTCGATCGCCCCGGCCACCGCGCCGTCGTCGATGATGAGCCGACCCCGGACCTCCGCCGTGAGGCCGAGCCACGCCGCGCGGGCGGACCGGCGGCGGCCGGTGGCGGAGAACCACGTGCCCACGTCCTCCCCCGCGAAGGCGGCGCCCGCATTGGCGGCCGAGGTCAGCAGGGTCGGGATGCCGGTGGTGGCCGCGATGCCGGCCGCGTCCACCTTGGTCACCATGCCACCCGTGCCCACACCGGCAGAGCCGGGCACGCGCACGTCGACGCCGGACAGGTCGTCGTCGGAGGTCACCTCGGGGATACGCCGCGCGTCCGGGTTCGAGGGGTGGCCCGTGTAGAGGGCGTCCACGTCGGAGAGCAGGACCAGCAGGTCCGCCTTGCAGAGGTTGGCGGTGAGGGCCGCGAGGCGGTCGTTGTCGCCGAAGCGGATCTCGCGCGTGGCCACGGCGTCGTTCTCGTTCACGATCGGCATCACGTCGAGCGTGAGCAGCCGCGCGAGGGCGCGGTGCGCGTTCGTGTACTGGGTGCGCCGCATGAGCTCTTCGGCGGTGAGGAGCACCTGCGCCACCTCCGTGTCGTGCCGGCCGAAGCTCGTGGTGTAGTGCGCCATGAGCTTGCTCTGGCCGACCGCCGCCGAGGCCTGCTGGGTGGCGGTGTCCTTGGGGCGGCGGCTCAGCCCGAGGTGCGGGAAGCCGGCCGCGATGGCGCCGGAGGACACGAGCACCACCTGGGTGCCCTTCTGCCGCTCGGCGGCGAGGACGTCCACGAGCCGGTCGATGGCCTCCACGTCCAGGCCGTCCGGGGTGGTCAGCGAGGACGAGCCGATCTTCACGACCACTCGGCGTGCGGCCTGCATCGTCTCCCGCGAGGTCACGGGGTTGGCCCGCGGGTCCTCGGAGCCGCGCGTGGCGGGGGTCGGATAGCGGGTGACGACGGTGCGCCGCACGGACATGGATCATCCCTCTCGATCGTCGGTGTCGTTCCACAGGCCGGAGCGTCGCTCGGCCTCCATCTCGGCCCGGGTCGCCGCACGGGCGGCCCGGCGGGCATCCTGCTCGGCGCGCTTCTCCGCGCGGGTCGCGCGGGTGCGCTCGTCGAGCCGCAGGTCGGTGCCACGGGGCCCGGCGAGCAGCTCGGCTCCCGCGGACAGCGTGGGCTCCCAGTCGAAGACGACGCCCGTGACGTCGTCGCCGATCACGACGGCGTCGCCCGGCCTCGCACCGGCCTTGAACAGGCCGTCCTCGACGCCGGCCCGCTGGAGCCGGTCCGCAAGGTAGCCGATCGCCTCGTCGTTCTGGAAGTCCGTCTGGGCGACCCACCGCTCGGGCTTCTCGCCGCGCACGCGGAACAGCGGCTCGAGGTTGCGCTCCTCGCGGCGGATCGTGAATTCGGCCCGCTCGCCACGGCGGCGATGCCGGCGCGGCACCTCGACGGGCGCGGCCGGCGCGGGCTCGACCACCCGGGAACGGGCCTCCGCCACGAGCTCGGCCATGGCGTACTTGAGGGCGTCCAGGCCCTCGCGGGCCAGCGCGGAGATGTCGAAGACCCGTAGGCCACGGCCCTCGAGCTCGTCGCGGACCATGTCCGCCATCGCGGCGCCGTCGGGCAGGTCGGTCTTGTTCAGGGCGATGAGGCGGGGCCGCTCGTTCAGCGGTACGACGCCCTCCCCGCCCTGGGAGAAGACGGGCTCCACCGCGTAGGCCTCGAGCTCGGCCTCGATGGCCTCGAAGTCGGCGATCGGGTCGCGGTCGGACTCGAGGCTGCCGCAGTCGAGGACGTGCACGAGCGCGGCGCAGCGCTCGACGTGGCGCAGGAACTCCAGGCCGAGGCCGCGGCCCTCCGAGGCACCGGGGATCAGGCCCGGGACGTCGGCCACGGTGAAGCGCACGTCGCCGGCCTGCACGACCCCGAGGTTGGGCACGAGCGTGGTGAACGGGTAGTCCGCGATCTTGGGACGGGCCGCAGACAGGGCAGCGATGAGGGAGGACTTGCCGGCCGAGGGGAAGCCCACGAGCGCGACGTCCGCCACGGTCTTGATCTCGAGCGTCAGGTCCCGGCTCTCCCCCGGCAGGCCGAGCAGCGCGAAGCCGGGCGCCTTGCGCTTCACGGAGGCCAGAGCCGCGTTGCCGAGGCCGCCCTGACCGCCGGCGGCGGCGACGTAGGTCGCGCCCTCCCCCACGAGATCGGCCACGATGTTGCCCTGCTCATCCTTGACCACCGTGCCGTCCGGCACGGGCAGCACGAGCGACTGGCCGTTCTTGCCCTCGCGGTGGTCGCCCATGCCCGGCTGGCCGTTCTCAGCGGACCGGTGCGGGGCGTGGTGGTAGTCCAGCAGCGTGGTGGTCTGCGAGTCCACCACGAGGGTGATGTCGCCGCCGTCGCCCCCGTCGCCGCCGTCGGGGCCACCCAGGGGCTTGAACTTCTCGCGATGCACGGAGACGCACCCGTGCCCGCCGTTGCCGGCGGTGAGGTGGAGGACCACGCGGTCCACGAAGGCTGCCATGGGAGTGCTCCTAGGGGCTGGAGGGATCGGACTCAGACGGCCCAGGGGCCGGAGACGCCGACGGCGGGGGCGGGTCCGGTGGATGCCGGGCCCGCCCCCGCCGGGGCGTCAGGGGGTGCGGGTGTCCTCGCCGGGCGAGGGTCCGCACGCAGACCGCACGAGTGTCAGATCACTCCGCGGCGGGGACGATGTCCACGACCTTGCGGCCGCGGCGCTGGCCGAAGGCCACGGAGCCCGCGGACAGCGCGAAGAGGGTGTCGTCCTTGCCGCGGCCGACGTTGCGGCCCGGGTGGAACTTGGTGCCACGCTGGCGGACGATGATCTCGCCGGCGTTGACGTCCTCGCCGCCGTAGCGCTTGACGCCGAGGTACTGCGGGTTCGAGTCGCGGCCGTTCTTCGAGGAACTGCCGGCCTTCTTATGTGCCATTGCTGTTGCCTAACCTCTCGGATGCTCGGTTTCGCCGGTGCCGGTGACGGCTCAGGCGATCCCGGTGATCTTGACCGTGGACAGCTCAGAGCGGTGGCCCTGGCGCTTCTTGTAGCCGGTCTTGTTCTTGTACTTCATGATGACGACCTTCTTGCCACGGGAGTGGGAGACGACCTCGGCGGTCACCTTCACACCGGCGGCATCGGCGCCAGCCTTGACCTCGTCCCCGTCCACCAGCATCAGAGCGGGCAGCTCGACGGAGCCACCGGTCTCAGCGGGAACGCGGTCAAGGGTAACGAGGTCTCCGACGGAAACCTTCTCCTGGCGGCCGCCAGCGCGGACAATCGCGTACACCACTTGGGACTCACTTCTCTCGACGTTTCAATGGATCAGATCGGGTTCTGCTCGCCGCGCCCTGGGACCGCTGGGGGGCTTCGCCACCGGGATGGCCGTGCTCATCGAATACGCCGTGGCCCCGGCGGCGATCGCGACCTTTATCGGCGGCTACATCGAGGCATTGGGCCTGTTCGGAA
>NZ_RBLN01000014.1:0-21580 GCF_003989405.1 Micrococcus sp. HSID17227
TCTGATGTCCGCCGCCGCGGCCCGGCCGCCCGTCGTCGCCGTCGTCGGGGCGACGGCGACGGGCAAGTCCGCCCTCGCCGTCGCCCTGGCGCACGCGCTGGACGGCGAGGTGGTCAACGGGGACGCCCTGCAGTTCTACCGGGGGATGGACGTGGGCACGGCGAAGGTCACCCAGGCTGAACGCGAGGGCGTCCCGCACCATCAGCTGGACGTGCTCGACGTCGGCCAGGAGGCCTCGGTGGCGGCCTTCCAGTCCGCGGCCCGCGACCTGTTCGACCAGATCCGCGCGCGGGGTCGGACCCCGATCCTCGTGGGTGGCTCCGGGCTGTACGTGCGGGCGGCGCTGGACGTGCTCGAGTTCCCGCCCACGGACCCGGCGCTGCGGGCCGAGCTGGAGGCGCGCGCGCAGCGGGAGGGCCTGGCCGGGCTGAGGGCCGAGCTGGCCGCCCTGGACCCGGTCTCGGCGGAGCGGCTGCAGGACGCCCGCCGCATCGTGCGCGCGCTGGAGGTGTGCCGGCTGACGGGCCGCCCGTTCTCCGCGTTCATGCCGGAGCGCACGTACGCCCCGGAGGTCGCCCCCGTGGTGCAGCTCGGCCTGCGCCTGGACCGGGCCGAGCTGCACCGGCGGATCGCGGCCCGGGTGGAGCGCATGCTGGCCGAGGGCCTGCTGGACGAGGTCCGCCGCCTTGACGTCCCCGGGCCGGACGGGCTGCGGCAGGGACCGACCGCGTCCCGCGCGATCGGCTACGCCCAGATGCTCGCCGTCCTCGACGGCGAGCTCACCGAGGGGGAGGCGGCCGGGCAGGCCGTCGTGGCCACGCGCCGGTTCGCCCGACGCCAGGAGACCTGGTTCCGGGCCGACCCGCGCGTCGTCTGGCTCGACGCGCAGGGCGAGGACGTCGTGGCGGAGGCGCTCGCCGTCGTCGCCGGGGGCGCCACCTAGACTGGGCCCATGACAGAGCAGCCCGCGGCGCCCGCCGCCCAGGACCCCCTCCACGCGAGCGCGCCGCGCGTGCCGTTCACGAAGGGCCATGGCACGGGCAACGACTTCGTGCTGATCGCCGACCCGGACGGCAACACGCAGCTCGACGCCCAGCGCGTCGCACGGCTGGCTGACCGGCACCGGGGGATCGGCGCCGACGGCGTCATCCGCGCCGTGCGGTCCGCGCGCCTGCCGGAGGGTGCGGCGCTGCTCGCCGAGCACCCCGAGGCCGAGTGGTTCATGGACTACCGCAACGGCGACGGCTCGATCGCCGAGATGTGCGGCAACGGGGTGCGCGTCTTCGTGCACTTCCTGGTCGAGAAGGGCCTCGTGGACCTGGCCCCCGGCCGGTCGATCACCATCGGCACGCGCGCCGGTGTGAAGGCCGTGACCCGGCTCGAGCACGGCTACGCGATCGACATGGGCCCCTGGTCCTACCTCGACCCCGAGCTGGCGGAGGAGGCGGCGTCGGACTCGATGGTCCTCGCCCACGGCCTCACCGATCCGCGTCCGGCGCTGAGCGTGTCGCTGGGCAACCCCCACACCGTGGTCCCGCTGGCCTCCTTCGCCGACCTGCAGGGTCTGGACCTGGGCCGCGCCCCCGAGGTGGACCCGGCTCCGCCGCACGGCACGAACGTCGAGTTCGTGGCCGCGCACGAGCCGCTCGTGCGCGAGGGCGTCGGCCGCGTGCGGATGCGCGTGCACGAGCGCGGGGTGGGCGAGACCCAGTCCTGCGGGACGGGCGCGTGCGCGGCGGCTGTGGCGATGCGCGCGTGGTCGGGCGACCAGGGCTCGGACTCGTGGCTCGTCGAGGTGCCCGGCGGCGTGCTGGCCGTCGACGTCGTGCCGGGCCCGGAGGGGGCCGAGCACGTGGTCCTCTCGGGCCCGGCCGAGCTGGTCTTCGACGGCGAACTCACCGCCTGACCGCTTTCGTTCGGGAAACGGCGGGTCACGAACCGCTGTCGTTCGGGAAACGGCGCCTCAGCGCGCCCGCGCCACCCGCAGGATCCGGAAGCCCTTGATGCTGTCCGCCCGCTCGGCGGTGAACCGGCCGGGCGCGCGCTCCTCGAGCATCCGGTCGATCCACGGCAGCAGCGAGTCCGCGCCGAGGTTCTTCTGCACCACCAGCCAGGCCTCGCCGCCGGGGGCCAGGCGTGGCAGCCACCGCTCCAGCAGGGCGTGCAGTGCCGGCTTGCCGATCCGGATGGGCGGGTTGGACCAGATGAGGTCGAACTCCGCGCCCTCGGGGACGTCCTCCGGCCGCAGTGCCACGACGTTGCCGAGGCCCAGCGCTGCGGCGTTGTCGCGGGTCAGCTGCAGGGAGCGGTCGTTGACCTCGACGGCGGTCACCTCCGCCTCGGGCGACCGCAGCGCCAGCGTGAGGGCCATCGGTCCCCAGCCCGCGCCGACGTCGAGGAACCGGCCCGTCGCCGGCGGTGCGGGCACGGCCGAGAACAGGGCCGCGGTGCCCTTGTCCAGACCGTCCGGGGAGAAGATCCCGTTGGCCGTCTGGACCTCGACGTCGCGGCCGGCCAGGCGTGTCCGCAGGGTGCGGCGCCGCTCGGGCGCGGAGGGGTCGGCGTCGAAGTAGTGGGATGCGGAGCTCACGGCGACCATGGTAGCCAGCGGGTCGTCGCGGCCCTCAGCCCGACGCCGGCCCGGCCAGGTCCGCGAGGATCGCGCGCACGGCGTCGCGCCCGGCGCGGTTGGCCCCGACCGTGGACTGGGAGGGCCCGTAGCCGAGGAGGAACAGGCGCGGCTCGTCCAGGGCGCGCCCGCCCGCCACGCGGATGCCGCCGGCGGGCGTGCGCAGCCGCAGGGGAGCGAGGTGCCGGATCGCCGGCCGGAAGCCGGTGGCCCAGAGGATCACGTCCGCCGGTTCGAACGAGCCGTCGGGCATCCGCACCCCGTCCGGCTCGACGGCCGTGAACATGGGGTGGCGCACCAGCACGCCTCGTGACTCGGCCTCGCGCACCCAGGACGAGCGGTGCATCCCGGTCGCCCCGACCACGGAGCCCGGCGGCAGGCCCGCACGGGTCCGTTCGTCCACCCCGCGCACCGACTCGGCCAGGGCGCCGGGTGCGGCCGAGTCCTGCCACCGCGGTTCGCGGCGGGTCACCCACAGGGTGTCCGCGACCGTGGAGATCTCGGCCAGCAGCTGCGTCGCCGAGACGCCCATGCCCACGATCACCACCCGCTGCCCGGCGAACTCGTCCTTGGACACGTAGTCACGGGTGTGCAGCTGCCGGCCGCGGAACGAGCGCATCCCGGGCACCGAGGGCCACCGTGGGGACGTCCAGGTGCCGGTCGCGTTGACCACGAAGTCCGCCCGCCACGTGCCCGACGCCCCGTCCGTGCGGACGAAGAACCCGCGCGCACGTCCCGGCTCGCCGATCCGCTCGACGCGCCTCACACGCACGGGCCGCCGGATCGGCAGGGCGAACCGTGCCTCGTAATCGGCGAAGTAGGCCGGCAGCAGGGTGTTGGCGTGCGCGGCCGGGTCGGCCGGCGGCACCGGGTCGCCGGGCAGCTCGTGGATGTGGTTGACGGTGGCCATCGTGAGCGAGTCCCAGCGGTGCTGCCACGCGCCGCCCGGGGCGGTCTCCGCGTCGAGCACCACGAACGTGCCGGGGGCGTCGTCGGGGACGCCGGCGGCGCCGTCGTCGTTCGGACCCAGCCCCACGAAACCGCGGCGGCGCAGGTGGTAGGCGGCGGACAGCCCCGCCTGGCCCGCGCCGATCACGACGACGGTCGCCCGGCCCGTCCGGCCGGGCCGCGGCGGGGCGGGGGAGGGGGACGCGGTCATGCCCGCAGGATACGTGCGCGTCGTCAGCGGACCGGGCGCCGGGGCCCCTGTCGCCCACACGCGCCGCCCGGTACACTCGACGCCCATGTGGATCTTCCTGCGCTGACGCCCCCGCGTCACTGCCCGCCCCCGCCCCCTCGCGCGCCCGCCTCGGATGAGGCCGTCGAGCGCGCCCCGGCACCTGATGGAGATCCCACCATGGACGATGTGGTCCGTCCCTGCACGCCCGCCGACGAGACCTCGTGGCTGCGGTGCCGCGTGCTCACCTTCCCCATGCCGACGGAGCCGCCGCGAGATCGTCGCAGCGCGGCGCCGACCTCCGCCTAACCGGCCGTGCGCGTCACCCGCCACGTCCGCCCCCTGCGGACAGCCGCCTAACGCGTCCGCCGACCCCTCTACCCTGAGACGATCGGGTCGCCCGACCGCGGCGGCCCAGAGGAGACCATGACTGAGAAGAACCAGCACACCCCCGGCCCCCAGGGCGCCCACGGCTCCGAGGACGAGATCCAGGCCGTGATCGACCGCATCCTGGCCGCCGATGACGCTCGCCGCGCCTCCGAGCGCGAGGCGACCGGGCGCGGCTCCGCGGACAGTGTGGTCGCGGACCACGAGGACGCCCCCGACGCCGGCACCCCGGACCGCTCCGGCGCGCTCGCGGGCCGTGCACTCGCCCTGGACGAGGGCGAGGACGGGCACACGGACGCCGACGGTGACCAGGACGAGCTCGCCGCGCGCCACTCCCTCAAGCGCGTGCAGGGTCTGTCCACCGAGCTCGAGGACATGACCGAGGTCGAGTACCGCCAGCTGCGCCTGGAGCGCGTGGTGCTGGCGGGCGTCTGGACCGAGGGCTCCGCGGAGGATGCGGAGAACTCCCTGCGGGAGCTCGCCGCGCTCGCCGAGACCGCGGGCTCGGAGGTGCTCGACGGCGTCATCCAGCGCCGCGCCACCCCGGACCCGGCCACGTTCCTCGGCAAGGGCAAGGCGCAGGAGCTCGCCGAGATCGTGGCGCTCTCCGGTGCGGACACCGTGGTGGTGGACTCCGAGCTCGCCCCGTCTCAGCGTCGCGCGCTGGAGGACGTGGTGCGGGTGAAGGTGATCGACCGGACCGCGCTGATCCTGGACATCTTCGCCCAGCACGCGAGCTCGCGTGAGGGCCGCGCCCAGGTCGAGCTCGCGCAGCTCGAGTACCTGCTGCCGCGCCTGCGCGGCTGGGGCGAGTCCATGTCCCGGCAGGCCGGCGGCCGTGCCGCCGCCGGCGAGGGCATCGGCTCCCGTGGACCCGGTGAGACCAAGATCGAGCTGGACCGCCGCCGCATCCGCACCCGCATGGCGAAGCTGCGCCGGGACATCGCCGGGATGAAGCCGGCCCGGGAGGCCAAGCGCGCCAACCGTCGTCGCAACCGGGTGCCGTCCGTGGCGATCGCCGGGTACACCAACGCCGGGAAGTCGTCCCTGCTCAACCGCCTCACCCACGCCGGGGTGCTCGTGGAGAACGCCCTGTTCGCCACGCTGGACCCCACCGTGCGCAAGGCCATGACGCCGGACGGCATCGGCTACACCCTCTCGGACACGGTCGGCTTCGTGCGGAACCTGCCCACGCAGCTGGTCGAGGCGTTCCGCTCCACCCTCGAGGAGGTCGCGGACGCGGACGTCATCCTGCACGTCGTGGACGGCTCGCACCCGGACCCCGAGGGCCAGATCGCCGCGGTGCGCTCCGTGTTCGCGGAGGTGCACGCGCACCGGATCCCCGAGATCATCGTGCTGAACAAGGCGGACGCCGCGGACCCGGCCGTCATCGCCCGGATCCGGGCCAAGGAGCCCCACGCCGTGGTGGTCTCGGCGCGCACCGGCGAGGGCATCGACGAGCTCGAGCGCGCCATCGCGGCCACCATCCCGCGGCCGGACGTGCGGCTCGAACTGCTGATCCCGTTCACCCGGGGTGAGCTGGTCTCCCGCCTCCACTCGGCGGACGCGGAGATCCTGGCCGAGGGCTACGAGGAGGGCGGCACCCGCCTGTCCGTGCTGGTCCGTGAGGACATCGCGCCGGACTTCGCCGAGTTCGTCGTGGAGGCGGACGCGTTGTGAGCGGCGGGGCGGAGGAAGTCGGGGCAGGCGGCGCGCAGCCCCGCACGGAGCACGAGCGCGAGGCACTGCGCCTGCTGGACGCCGCGGTGCAGGCCACCGGCGGCCAGCACCGCGCGGGCCAGCGGGAGATGGTGCTGCAGGTGGCGCGCGCCCTCGAGTCGCGCCGCCACCTGCTCGTGCAGGCCGGCACCGGCACCGGCAAGTCCCTGGCCTACCTGATCCCCGCGATCCAGCACGCGATGACGCAGGAGGACCCCGTCGTCGTCGCCACGGCCACGCTCGCCCTGCAGGCCCAGATCATGAAGCGGGACGCCCCCCGGCTGGTCGAGGCGCTCAAGGACGAGCTGCCTCGCGAGCCCGTCGTCGCCCTGGTCAAGGGCCGCTCCAACTACCTCTGTCGCCACAAGGTGGACGGCGGCTACCCCGGGGATGAGGGCGAGGAGGCCCTCTTCACGGTCGCCGACGACGGCGGGGTGATCGGCTCCGCCACGGACGGCGCCGCCGGGCCCTCCTCCCTGTTGGGCAAGGAGGTCATGTACCTGCGGGCGTGGGCGGACCAGACCGAGACCGGGGACCGCGACGACCTCGAGGTCCCCGTCACCGACCGCGCGTGGCGGCAGGTCTCCGTCACCGCGGTCGACTGCCTCGGCGCGTCCCGCTGCCCCCAGGCCGAGGAGTGCTTCTCCGAGCGTGCCCGCGCGGACGCGGCGGACGCGGACGTCGTGGTCACCAACCACGCGATGCTCGCCATCAGCGCCTTCGAGGGCCTCGCGGTGCTGCCGGCGTACTCGGCCGTCGTCGTGGACGAGGCCCACGAGCTGCAGGACCGGGTGACCGGTGCGGTCACCGGGCAGCTGTCCGGGTCGATCGTGCACGGCGCGGCCACCTCGCTGCGCCGCCACACCACCGTGGCCGTGGAGGACCTGATCGAGGCCGGGGC
Source organism: Micrococcus sp. HSID17227 (assembly GCF_003989405.1). Classification (NCBI taxonomy): domain Bacteria; kingdom Bacillati; phylum Actinomycetota; class Actinomycetes; order Micrococcales; family Micrococcaceae; genus Micrococcus; species Micrococcus sp. HSID17227. The sequence goes on from NZ_RBLN01000014.1 coordinate 6,814, forward strand.
GGCCCTGGACCGCGCGTTCACGGACACTCCGTCCGGTCTGATCGCCGCGGGCCCGGACGAGGTCCAGGAGCAGGCCCTCACCGGCGTCCTCACGGCCGCGCGCCAGTGCCTGTCCGACCTCGGCCAGGACAAGGACAAGGAGGCCGACGCCGACGGCGGACGGCAGATGGCGCGCTCGCGGATCCTCGAGGTCCTCGAGGTGGTGGAGCGCATGCTCGCGGCCCGGCCCGAGGCCGACTTCCCCGAGGTGCTGTGGGCCACCCGCCCCGGCCACTTCGAGCCCGGCGTGGGCTGGCAGCCGGGGGACGAGACCGACCCGCCCCAGCTCTACGTGGCCCCGCTCTCGGTGGCCGGCAAGCTGCGGGAGGGCCTGTTCGGCAAGGCGACGACGGTGCTCACCTCCGCCACGCTCACCGTGGGCTCGGGGGAGCGCCGGTTCGACTCGGTGGCCGGCGACGTGGGCCTGGCCGGCCCGGACGCCCCGAAGTTCGAGGCCCTCGACGTCGGCAGCCCCTTCGACTACCCGCGTCAGGGGGTGCTCTACGTGGCCCGGCACCTGCCCCGGCCCGGCCGGACGGCCTCGCCCGAGTCCCTGGATGAGCTCGAGGCGCTCCTGAGGGCGTCGCGGGGCGGGGCCCTCGGCCTGTTCTCCTCGCGCCGGGCGGCCGAGGACGCCGCCGCCGAGATGCGCCGTCGGCTCGGGCCGAAGACCACGATCCTGTGCCAGGGGGACGCGACCCTCTCCGCCCTCGTGCGCCAGTTCTCCGAGGAGCCGGACACGTCCCTGTTCGGGACCATGAGCCTGTGGCAGGGCGTGGACGTGCCGGGGAACTCGCTGCGGCTCGTGGTGATCGACCGCATCCCGTTCCCGCGGCCGGACGACCCGCTCTCCCAGGCCCGCACCCGGGACGTCGCCCGGCACGGCGGCAACGGGTTCATGCGGATCTCCGCCACGCATGCGGCCGTGCGCATGGCCCAGGGCGCCGGGCGCCTCGTGCGCTCCGTGACGGACCGCGGCGTGGTGGCCGTGCTGGACCCCCGCCTGGCCACCGAGCGGTACGGCGGCTACATCACGAGCGCCCTGCCGGACTTCTGGCGCACCACGGACCGCGACGTCGTCCGCGGGGTGCTGGCACGGCTCGCCTCGGGCGATTGACCTCGCTCGGCCTCGGGCCGTCGGCCCGGCCGGAGGGAGCGGGTCAGAGTGAGCGCAGGACCGTGACGACCCGCCCCATCACGGTGGCGTGATCGCCGAGGATGGGCTCGTAGGCCGTGTTCTGGGGGAGGAGCCAGGTGTGCCCGTCGCGGCGGCGGAAGGTCTTCACGGTGGCCTCGTCGTCGAGGAGGGCCGCGACGATGTCGCCATTCTCCGCCGTGTCCTGCCGGCGCACCACCACCCAGTCGCCGTCGCAGATCGCGGCGTCCACCATCGAGTCGCCCGTGACGCGCAGCATGAACAGCTCGCCCTCGCCCGTGAGGCGTCGCGGGATCGCCATGACGTCCTCGACCTGCTGCTCAGCCAGGACCGGGCCGCCCGCCGCGATGCGGCCGACCCAGGGGACCGGCACGCTGTCCGCCTCGTCTGCGCCGGTGTGCCACGCGGGGATCGCGGAGACCCGCGACGACGGCGCAGCGGTGGGGGAGGCGGCCTCGCCCAGCGGGGTGCCGTCCACGTCGAGCAGCACCTCGAGGGCACGCGGGCGTCCGGGGTCGCGCCGGATGTAGCCGTGCCGCTCGAGACGGCCCAGCTGGTGCGTGACGGAGGAGAGCGAGGCCAGGCCCGCGGCGTCGCCGATCTCGCGCATGGAGGGCGGGTAGCCGTGGTCGGCGATCGCGTCCCGGATGGTCTGCACGATCCGCCGCTGGCGGTCGGTGAGCGGCGCGCGCGCCGCCGGCTGATCGTCGGTGGTGCTCATGGCTGCCGTCCGTTCTCCCGGGGTGATGGTGGCCGGACTCGTGTTCCGGCGTCCGGCTGCCGTCCGGACGCTTACCGTGTCCGCCCCCGCTGGTTGCCTGTGTCTTGGCGGTCCCGGGGCGTTCCGGGGCGTCCGTGCATGGCCTCGAGCCTAGAGGAGAGCCGCCTCTCCTTCAAAGATATGTTCGATCTCGTCGTGGCATGTCTCGAACACCTGTGCTAGAAAGGCATTCGAACGGATTCGAACACATGTTCGATCACCTGGAGGGCATCCGCCCCGGAGGAGGACACCATGACGCTCACCACCGCCCAGTTCGCCGGCTCGCCCGCGACGGCGCGGCCGCGTCCGGCCACCATCCGTCTGACCCGCCGCGGCCGCCTCGTGCTGCGGGGGATCCCCGTGATCGCCGCGGCCGTGGCCGCCACGCTGGCGGCCGCCTTCTTCCTGGGTGTGCTGCTGTCGCCCGCCGCGGTGTCCGCGGACACCGCGGGGCCCGCCACCCAGTCCGTCACGGTCATGCCCGGGGACAGCCTGTGGACCATCGCCACCACGGTGGCTCCGGAGGCGGACGTCTACGAGGTGATCGCCACGATCGACGAGCTCAACGGGCTCGAGGGCCGGGCCCCCGCGCCGGGCGAGGAGCTGTTCGTCCCGGCCACGCGGTGACGCACGGCGGGCCTCGCCCTCCACGCTTCCTAGACTGGCGGCCATGACCGACCTCAGCTCTCTGCCCCTGCGTGAGAACCTCCGCGGCCTGAGCCCCTACGGCGCCCCCCAGCTGGACGTGCCGTACATGCTCAACACCAACGAGAACACGCATCCGGTGCCGGAGGAGGTCGCCGCCGCCATCGCCGAGCGGGTCGCGGCCGTCGCCGGGGGGCTGAACCGCTACCCGGACCGCGAGTTCACGGGGCTGCGACGTGCGCTCGCCGGCTACCTCGGCCACGGCCTCACGGCGGACCACGTGTGGGCCGGCAACGGCTCCAACGAGATCCTGCAGCAGATCCTCCAGGCCTTCGGCGGCCCCGGGCGGACACTGCTGAGCTTCCTGCCCTCGTACTCCATGTACCCGCTGCTGGCCGGCGGCACGGACACCGTGTTCGTGGACGGCGGCCGTGCCGAAGACCACACCCTCAGCGCCGAGCACGCGGCGGCCATGGTGCGGGAGCACCGTCCGCACGTCGTCTTCCTGGCCTCGCCCAACAACCCGACGGGCACCGCCCTGGACCTGGCGACCATCGAGGCCGTGTACGCCGCGCAGGCGCAGAACGAGGCCGCCGGCGGGCCCGGCGCCATGGTCGTCGTGGACGAGGCCTACGCGGAGTTCGCCCTCGCCGGCACCCGCTCCGCCCTCACCCTCCTGCCCGGCCGTGAGCGGCTGATCGTCACGCGCACCATGTCCAAGGCGTTCGCCCTGGCCGGCGCGCGCCTGGGCTACCTGGCCGCGGACCCCGCCGTCGCCGACGCCCTGCGCCTGGTGCGCCTGCCGTACCACCTCTCCGCGGTCACGCAGGCCACGGCGGAGGCCGCCCTCGATCACGTGGACGCGCTGCTGCGCACCGTGGAGGACATCAAGGCCCAGCGCGACCGCATCGTCTCCACCCTGCGCGGCCTGGGACTGAGGCCCTCGGTGTCCGACTCGAACTTCGTCTTCTTCGGTCACCTCGAGGACGCGTCCGACGTGTGGCGCCGCCTGCTCGACCGCGGCGTCCTCGTGCGGGACGTCGGCATCCCGCACCACCTGCGCGTCACCGCCGGCACCGAGGCGGAGACGACGGCGTTCCTCACCGCTCTCGCGGAGGTCCTCGGCGAGACCGGGGACCGGTCCTGAGGCGTCACCGGAGTCTCGGCGTCCGCCCGGCTCCCTAGGATAGGGACAGCGCGCGCGGCGCCCCGGCCCGCCGGCACCGGCCGCGCGCACCCGCATCCCCCCGCACCCGTCCCGGACCGGTGCGGACCCAGCCCGAGGAGGACCCGTGGCAGCCGAGTTGATCTCCGGACGCCGTGCGCGCATGACGCGCACCACGAGCGAGTCGGACGTGTACGTCGAGATGGATCTGGACGGCACCGGCCGCGCTGAGATCTCCACCACCGTGCCGTTCTACGACCACATGCTCACCGCGCTGTCCCGGCACTCCCAGATCGACCTGACGGTCCGTGCCACCGGGGACACGCACATCGACGTGCACCACACGGTCGAGGACGTCGCCATCACCCTGGGCGAGGTGCTCAAGACCGCGCTCGGGGACAAGTCCGGCATCCGCCGCTTCGGCGAGGCGTCCGTGCCGCTGGACGAGGCGCTGGCGCGCGCCGTCGTCGACGTCTCCGGCCGGCCGTACCTCGTGCACGAGGGCGAGCCCGAGGGCCAGCAGTACCACCTCATCGGCGGGCACTTCACCGGTTCCATGACCCGCCATGTGTTCGAGTCGATCACGTACCACGCGGCGATCTGCCTCCACATGGACGTCGTGCGAGGCCGGGATCCGCACCACATCGTCGAGGCGCAGTTCAAGGCCTTCGCCCGCGCCCTGCGCGCCGCCGTCGAGGACGACCCCCGCATGACCGGCGTGCCCTCCACCAAGGGCGCCCTCTGATGGCCCGCCCCACCACCGTCCCCGGCGTGCGGCCGCGCGTCGCCGTCCTGGACTACGGCTCGGGCAACGTGCACTCGGCGCTGCGTGCCGTGGAGCGGGCCGGCGCGGAGGTCGAGCTCACGCGCGATCCGCAGGCCGTGCAGGAGGCCGACGGGCTGCTCGTGCCCGGCGTCGGGGCGTACGCGTCCGTGATGCGGGCACTGACCGAGGTCGGCGGCACCCGCTGGATCGGCCGCCGCGTGGCCGGGGGCCGACCCGTCCTCGGCATCTGCGTGGGCCACCAGATCCTCTTCGACGCCGGCGTCGAGCACGGCGAGCGCACCGCAGGCATGGGGGAGTGGCCGGGTGTCGTCGCCGAGCTGCCCGCCGAGGTCCTGCCCCACATGGGCTGGAACACCGTCCGGCCGCCCGAGGGCAGCGCCCTCTTCGCGGGCATCGAGGACGAGCGGTTCTACTTCGTCCACTCCTACGGCGTGCTCGAATGGGAGTTCGACCAGACGATCTCCGCCATGCGTCCGCCCCAGGTCACCTGGGCGCACCACGGCGCGGACTTCATCGCCGCCGTGGAGAACGGCCCCCTGTCGGCCACGCAGTTCCACCCCGAGAAGTCCGGGGACGCCGGGCTGCAGCTGCTGCGCAACTGGCTGGAGACCCTCTGATGCCCTACTGGTCCGTCCTCTACCTCGCCCTCGGCGGGCTGCTGCTCGGCGCCGCCTGGTCCATGCGCACGCAGAAGGCGCCGCTGTGGGCCATCGTGATCGTCCTCGTGCTGGCCGGCATGGCCATCGCCGCCTCCTTCCTGACCGTCGGCGCCTGACCGCGCCGGCCGCCCCACCCGAGAGGAACCCCATGACCCCGAACGCCCCCGCCCTCGAGCTGCTGCCCGCCGTCGACGTCCAGGACGGCCAGGCCGTCCGCCTCGTCCAGGGCGAGGCCGGCAGCGCCACCTCGTACGGCGACCCGGTCACCGCCGCCCTGGACTGGCAGCGCGCCGGCGCGGAGTGGATCCACCTCGTGGACCTGGACGCGGCCTTCGGTCGCGGTGACAACCGCGAGGTCATGCGCCGTGTGGTGGAGGAGATCGGCGTGAAGATCGAGCTGTCCGGCGGCATCCGCGACGACGCCTCGCTCGAGAACGCCCTCGAGATGGGTGCGGCGCGCGTGAACCTGGGCACCGCCGCCCTCGAGGACCCGGACTGGACCGCGCGCGTCATCGAGCGCTTCGGCGACCGGGTGGCCGTGGGCCTCGACGTGCGCGGCACCACGCTCGCCGCCCGCGGCTGGACCAAGGAGGGCGGCGACCTCTGGGAGGTGCTCGCCCGCCTCGAGGATGCCGGCTGCGCCCGCTACGTGGTCACCGACGTCACGAAGGACGGCACGCTCAAGGGGCCGAACACGGAGCTGCTCGCCCAGGTCTGCGCGAAGACCGCGAAGCCGGTCGTCGCCTCGGGCGGCATCTCCTCCCTCGAGGACGTTGCCGCGCTCGCGGCCATGACCGGCCAGGGCGTCGAGGGCGCGATCATGGGCAAGGCGCTGTACGCCGGCCGCTTCAGCCTGGAGCAGGCGCTGGCCGTCGCCGGCGGCGCCACGGTGGAGCAGGCGCGCTCCGAGCAGCCCGGCCCGGTCGCCCCGTGACGGGCTCGCACGACGACGGCGGCCTGGCCCGCGGCGACGGGCTCGGTCCGATCGACGAGACGGTCGCGGTGCCGCATCCGGCGGCCCGGGAGCTGCCGGGGCACATCCGGGCCGCACTCGACCGCATGCGGGAGAAGACCGCGGGCGAGAACACCGCGGACACCGCGGGCATCCCGTGGCAGGGCCGCGACCTCTCCGGCCCCGGCGTGGACGGCTCCGCGAACCCGTTGCACGTGTTCGACGAGGACGACGGCACCAGCCCGGCCGAGTGGACCGCCGTCATGGCGGCCCTGACGGACGGCTCCGCCGGTGAGCGGGAGGTGACGGAGGTGCTCGCGCGCATCCGCGTGTTCGCCGCCGTCGTGCCCACCCTCGCCGGGGACGAGGACGACGTCCACGACCACGCCGACCACACCGGCCACGAGCACGACGTCGCGGCGCACGGGGACAAGGCCGCGGACGTGGCCCTCGTGACCATGCGCGCGCCGGACGGCCGGCAGGCGCTGCCGGTGTTCACGAACGTGCCCGCGCTGACGGCGTGGAACCCGGTCGCCCGACCCGTGGCCGTGTGGCTGCCGCGTGCCTGCCTGTCCGCCGTGGACGAGGGCTGTGAGCTCGTCGTCATCGACGCCGGCGCCGAGCACACGTACGTGGTGCGACGCCCGGCCGTGTGGTCGCTCGCCCAGCAGAGGGAGTGGACCCCCGCCTATCGGGACCAGGAGATCGCGGACGAGATCGCCGAGATCGCCGACCTGGTCCCGAACCTGTTGAACCTGGGCCTCGCACCCGGGTCGGGGGTGGCCACACACACGGGTTCCGGCGCGGTGATGAACGGAGGCGGGGCCGGGCCCGAGCTGCAGATCGTCGCGATGCCCACCCGGGACGCCGACGCGGCCGGGGTGCGCCTGATGACGGCCACGCTCAAGACCCTCCTGGCAGACCTGCCGCTGCTGGCCGAGCGGGCCGACTCCGTGGAGATCACGGTCCGCCGACCCTGATCGGTCGCCCGGCCTGTCCGGTACCGTTGAGGGGGAGGGGAGGGCCCGTGGTGGCCCCACCCCATCCTGGAGGCCGTGCGCCGCGCGCCGGCCCCATGCCTCCCATCCTCCGAGGAGTACCCATGAGAACCAGAACCTTGACCGGCGTCGCCACCGCGGCGCTGGGCGCGGTGGTGGTGGCCGGTGCCGGCCCCGCCCTCGCGCAGACCACGCTCACCCAGGGCTCGGCGATCACCGCGCCGGCCGGGGCGTGCAGCCTGACCATCGTCGACGACGCCACCGCCTACACCGCGGCCCACTGTGGTGCGGGCCAGTGGCAGATCGGCTCGACCGTCCGCGACGCTGACGGCACCGCGATCGGCACCGTCTCGGCACTGCCCGGCGATTCGGGCGTGGACGCGGTCCGCGTGGCCCTGGCCGACGACGTCGACGTCGTGGGCGACTGGTCCACGCGGCCGGCCTCGTCCATCGGTGTGGGCGAGACCGTCTACACCCACGGCTCGTCCGTGCCGCTGGGCGCGCCGAACACCGTGTCCCACACGCAGACCTTCGAGGCCGCCACGGTCTGCGACGACGCGTACGCGGATCAGGTTGCCCTCGACACCGCCTCGACCTACGCCGGCGACTCGGGCGGGGCCGTCTATGACGCCCAGCAGCGGGTGGTCGGGGTCATCTCGGGCATCGCCCCGGTGACCTTCGACGCCGAGGGCAACGTGGTGGGCTGCGACGCCCAGGCGATGTCCTCGATCATGGTCCCGGTCGAGTCCCTCGACGCGCTGGACGCCTCCGCGGCGCCCGCCGCCGAGACCGCCGCGGCCGCGGAGACCGCTCCGGCCGCCGAGACCGCCCCGGCGATCGCCGACGTCGCGGGCCCCGTGGCCGACGGGGACCGCCCCGCCGTCGGCGAGCCTGCCCTGGCCGAGGCCGGGCGGCCCGCGTTCACCCCGGCCGAGGAGGAGGCCACCGCGGCCGAGCTCAAGGCCCGCGCCGAGACCGCCGCGGAGGAGGCCGCCGAGGCGGCCCCCGCTGCTGAGGCCCCGGCCGCTGAGGCCGCCGCGCCGGGCGTGACCGACGTCGTGGCCGCGCCCGCCGAGGGTGTCGCCTACGGCACCCAGGTGGTCGCGCAGACGGATCAGGGCGGCTTCGCCTCCGTCACCGTCACGGCCTACGACGCCGACGGCACGGTCCTGGGCCAGGAGGGCCTGGACCTCACCGGCGAGTACCGCGCCTGGCTGCCCGTGCCGGCCGAGGTGCCCGCGGGCGGCTCCGTGGTGGTGACCGTGGTCGACGCCGCCGGCGCCGCCACGGACGCCACCGTGACCCTGGGCGGTCAGCTGGTCGGCTGATCGATTCCGCCCCGAACGACACGACGGGGCCCGGTGATCCCGCACGGATCACCGGGCCTCGTCATGTCCCGGGGCCGGGGCGACCCCGGCCAGGTGGGGACGTGGTCAGCACAGCCCCTCGAGCCGCCGCCCCAGGCGGGAGAAGATCCGGGTGAGGGACTCCGCCTCGCCCGGCGCCAGGTCGCCGAGGAAGAGCTCGTCCACCTGCCGGGCGTGCTCGATCGCGGCGCGCCGGAAGGCGGACCGGCCCTCGTCGGTGAGGACGGCCTCGAAGCCCCGCCGGTCACAGGCCACCGGGCGGCGGTCGATCAGGCCGCGGGCCACGAGCGTCTTCACCTGGTAGGTGATACGCGACGGGGAGAAGACCATCCGGGACGCCAGCTCTCCCAGCCGGAGCCGGCCGTCGGGGGACTCGTAGAGGAGCAGCAGCAGGTTGTAGTCGGCCAGCGACATGCCGCAGTCCTGCTTCAGGCGGCGCTCCAGCACCTCCGTGAGCATCTGGGTGGCCTCGAAGTAGGCGCGCCAGGCGCGCTTGGGCGGGTCCACCGGGCGGTGCGCCTCCGAGGCGGAGCCGAACCAGCCGCCGTCGGGCTCCGCCGCCGCGTCCTGCGCGGCGGGCTCAGGGGCCGGGGTTGAGGAGCTGCTCAAAGGGGGTCACCTCCAGGTCGATGTCCGCGGGCGCGGCGGCGCGTGCCCGCGGGGGGCGGTTCAGGGTGATCTCGGCCAGGTCGCGTCCGGCGGCCCGGATGCGGGACTGCAGCGGGTCGGTCCGCATCGAGGTCTGCACGCCGGCCGCCTCGCCCCAGTCGTCCGAGGCCGCGAAGACCGCGGTCGGCACGATGCGGGCCTTGAGGTAGGCGAACAGCGGCCGCATGGCGGTGTCGATCATGAGCGAGTGGCGGGCGGTGCCGCCGGTGGCGCCGAGGAGCACGGGCACGCCGACGACGGACGTCGGCTCCGCGAGGTCCCAGAAGGACTTGAACAGGCCCGAGTAGGAGGCCTTGTACGTGGGCGAGACCGCGATGACAGCGTCGGCCTGGGCGACCTCGTCCAGGGCGGCGCGCAGGGCCGGGGAGATGGCGAAGGTCACCAGGGCCTGCGCGATGTCCACGGCGAGCTCCCGCAGCGTGATCAGGTGGATCTGCGGGACCACGCCGTGCTCGGAGAGCGCCGCCGAGGCGGACTCCGCCATGCGTTCGGCGAGCATGCGGGTCTGGGACGGGTCCCCGGACCCGCCGGAGACCACGGCGAGGTGCCGGGCCTGCGGCGTGAACGGGGCGGAGGCATCGGGGGCGCCGGGGGTGGTCACTGCGCGGCACCGCCCTTCGCGGCATCGGCGGTGGCGCGCTGCTCGGCGGCCGCCGCGCGGTCGAGCTGGGCCTGCGATCCCTCCTTGCCGCCGGGCACGGGAGCCTCGCCGCGGCGGGCGCGTGCCACGAGGAACTCGTGGGTCTGGGCCGCCGGGACGTCGTCCGGCTTCAGAGCGTCGAACTCCTTGCGCAGCACGGGCAGGACCTCCTCGCCGAAGAGGTCGATCTGCCGCAGGACGGTGTCCGTGGGCAGGCCGGCGTGGTCGATGAGGAACATCTGACGCTGGTAGTCGCCCACCCAGTCGCGGAACGTGAGCGTGCGCTCGATGACCTGCTGCGGCGAGCCGACCGTCAGGGGCGTCATCCTCGAGAAGTCCTCGAGGGACGGGCCGTGGCCGTAGACCGGCGCGTTGTCGAAGTAGGGGCGGAACTCCGCCACGGCGTCCTGCGAGTTCTTCGCCATGTAGGCCTGGCCGCCCAGGGCCACGTACGCCTGATGGGCCTTGCCGTGGCCGTAGTACTCGTAGCGCTGGCGGTACAGGCGCACCATCTGGATGACGTGCTCCTTGTTCCAGAAGATGTTGTTGTGGAAGTAGCCGTCGCCGTAGTAGGCGGCCTGCTCGGCGATCTCGGGGGAGCGGATGGAGCCGTGCCACACGAAGGGGGCGACGCCGTCCAGGGGCTGCGGGGTGAGGGTGAAGTCCTGCAGCGGGGTGCGGTGGTTGCCGCTCCAGTCCACGGTCTCCTCATGCCACAGGCGGTAGAGGAGGTTGTAGTTCTCCACGGCGAGTTGGATGCCCTGGCGGATGTCCTTGCCGAACCACGGGTACACGGGGCCGGTGTTGCCGCGGCCCATCGTCAGGTCCACGCGACCGTCGGCGAGGTGCTGCAGGTACGCGTAGTCCTCGGCCAGACGCACCGGGTCCATGGTGGTGATCAGGGTCGTCGCCGTGGAGAGCTGGAGGGTCTCGGTCTGCGCGGCCAGGTAGGCCAGCAGCGTGGGCGGGTTGCCCGGGGCCACGAAGGGCGGGTTGTGGTGCTGGCCGGTCGCGAACACCTCGAAGCCCGCCTGCTCGGCGTGGCGGGCGATCTTGACGGTGTCCTTGATCCGCTGATGCTCGGTGGGGGCGGTCCCGTTCGTCGGATCGGCGGTGATGTCGCCGATCGTGAAGACGCCGAACTGCATGGTGTGCTCCTCAGTGTGCCCGGGGGCGGGTCTCACGGTGCCGGCCGCGCCGTCGCCGTGTTCTTCAAAAATGAACTATACCGCACAACGAGCCGCCCCGTCCTGAATATTCCGCAGGGCCCGACACGGCAGACTGGTCCCATGAGCCCCGCCTTCGACGCCGGTCGCCTCGCCCACACGGACGTCCTCATCCTGCAGCAGGTGACGAGCTTCCTGTCCAACGACATCCAGGTGACGGACCCGGACGGGCGCACCGTCGTCTCGGTGGTCACTACGGGCGGGGGCCTGGGCCGAATGCTGATGGGGAACCGCAGCTTCGACGTGGTCGACGGTGACGACGGCCGCGTGCTCTTCCGCCTCGCCGACCCGGCCACGTTCGGCCGCGACCGCTTCGCGATCCTGGACGCCGACGGGCTGCCCTTCGCCAACCTCGTCCGCCAGATCGCGTTCCTGCGGACGTCCGTGAACGTCGAGGTCGTGGACGGCACGTGCTTCGCGGTGACCGGCGACCTGTGGGACCACGACTACGCCATGACGGTGGGCCAGCAGCCGATCGCCCGCGTGACCGCGCGGTTCGGAGGCGTCATGAACGCCCTGGCCGGGCGCTCGCGGTACGAGATGCGCCTGGACCCCGGCATGCCGCCCGTGGTGCGCTGCGCCGTGCTCGGCACGGCCATCGCCCTCGACCTGATCCGGGCCAAGGACCGGCGCAGCAACGGCTGAGTCCGCCGAGCGCGCGGCCGTCTCGACGGCGCCTCCGGGGCGTGCCTTGACCCCTCCCGTAGGATTCGACGGTGGACTTCGGAGCGTACGGACGGCTGTTGCAGGACCCTCGGATCCGCCATCTGCTGGCGGTGGGGTTCATCGCCCGCTTCCCGCACACCGCGGCCGGGGTGATCCTCACCCTGCACGTGGCGCTCACGCTGGGCCTGGGCTACGGCCAGGCCGGCCTGGCTGGGGCGGCGATGACGCTGGGCATCGCGGTGGGCTCGCCGTGGCGGGGCCGCGTGGTGGACGCGAAGGGGCTGCGCCGTGCACTGCTGCCCTCCGTGATCGCGGAGGCCGTGATCTGGCCGATCGTCCCGTGGCTGCCGTTCTGGCCGATGCTCCTGGCCGTGTTCCTGGGCGGCGTGTTCTCACTGCCGATCTTCTCCGTCGTCCGGCAGGGACTCGGCGTGCTCACCCACGGCAAGGACCGGCAGACGGCGTTTGCCCTGGACTCCATCGTCACGGAGACGATCTTCATGATGGGCCCGGCGCTGGGCGCCGTCGTCGCGGCCACGTGGTCGAGTGCCCTCGGCCTGACCATCGTCGGCCTCTCCAGCGCGCTGGGCGGCATCCTGCTGATGTGGTTCAACCCGCCGACACGGTCGAGTCAGCTGGCCGTCGTCGGACCGGCGACCGAGGATCCCTACACCGAGGAGCAGGACCGTCAGGAGGCGATCGCCCAGGCGGTGACCGCCGCGCCCATGCACGTGGAGATGGCCGCCCCCAGCCTGGCGACCGGTGCGCTGCCGGCCATCACGGAGGCCATCCCCCTGGTCACCGGGTCGCTGCCCGTCATCGCCGCGGACGGCTCCGGGCCGACGACGGCGCCGCGCCGGGCCCGGGCCGAGCGGCTGCGGCAGTGGCGGCGGACCCACTTCTCCTGGGTCGGGCCGGAGGTGCTCGGTGTGCTCGTGGTGTCGATGGCGGCCGGGATCGTCATGGTCGGCACCGAGGTCTCGATGGTGGCCGAGCTGGAGTCGCAGGGCGCCGCGGCGTCGGTGGGTCTGGTGTACGCGTTCTGGTGCGGCGCCTCCGCCGTGGGCGGGCTCTTCTATGGGGCCTGGGGCCGCCAGGTGCACCCGTACCTGCTGATGGCGCTGTTCGCCGTGGCGACGGTGCCGCTCGCGCTCGTGGACGGGGTGTGGGCGCTCGCGCTGGCCTCGATCCCCTCGGGTCTGCTGACGGCGCCGACCCTGGCCTCGGCCTCGTCCCGGCTCTCGCACCTCGTGGTGGAGGAGCGGCGCGGCGAGGCGATGGGCTTCTACGGCTCGGCCATGACCGCCGGCGCCGCCATGGGCGCCCCGCTGGCCGGCGTGTTCATCGACGGCGTCGCCCCGTCCGCGGGCTACGTGTTCGCGGCGGCCGCGGGCTTCGTGCTCGTGCTGCTGGCCGCCCTGGCGACGGTGATGCGCGGGCGGCGTCCCGCCTGAGCCGGACCCGCTCCGCGCGTCAGGCCAGGAGCTCGTGGATGCGGCGGACCAGCACGGCGGTGAGGTCCGCGTCGAAGTCCGCGGTGGAGGAGTCCATGAACAGGTGCCGGTCCGTGTCGTACTCGAAGAGGTCGGCGGGGCGGTCCGGGTGCTCGGCGGTGGCCGCGTAGGAGCGGGCGGTCTCGAGGTCGCCCTCGAGGGCCCAGGGGTCGCGGGTGCCGAGGTGGATCTGCAGGGCGGTGTGGGGCTGCCAGAGCGGGGCGTAGGCGTCGAGGGCCAGGACGCCGGCCATGGCGATGCACGCGCGGAAGCCGGGGACCACCTGGGCGGCACGCCAGGCGGGCATCACGCCCATGCTGATGCCCGCGACGACGGAGGCCTCCTGGTGCTCGGCACACGCCCGCATGCCGCGTCGGCCGATCTCCTCGAAGCCGAGGTGCTGGGCGTGGGCGACACCCTCGTCCACGGTGGCGAACGTGCGGCCGTCGTAGAGGTCAGGGGTGTGGACGGTGTGACCGCCGCTGGCGATCTGTTCGGCGAGCGCGCGCACGCCGTCTGTGAGACCGAGGGCGTGGTGGAAGAGGACGATCTGCGCCATGGGTCAGAGCGTAGACCGCGGTGAGCGGCTGCCCCAGAGTGCGGGTGGGTGATCGGGGCGAAGAAGTGAGGTGGCTCGCGTCTGTCGCCACGGGTGAGTTGCCGCTCATTGCGTGGAGGGCAAGCGCAGTGTTTCTCCGACCGGTGCCCTGGGTTCTCGTTGCAGCGCTCCTCCCCGGGCGTGCTCTGCTGGGTGGGGGCGAGACTCGGGGACGCATGCTGTCGGTGCGGATGCGGAAAGGAGGCTCCTGCCCACCGGAGACTGCGCGAGCGAGCGGCGAGGAATCTTCTGCATGAGTGCCGAGGCACTCGTGCGAACGGTCACGGGGCTACTCGAGGCAGGACCGGACAGCAGCCTCCTCGCTTCATCCGTCTTGCGACCTTCGGGACGTCTTCGCCGGACGATGCGGCGTCCCCTTTGGACGGACGGCGACGAAGGGGCGCCCTGTCCGACTGCTCCTGGCGACCTCGACCACGGCATCCACGTTCGACGGAGGACGGGAGAACGTCTCGCCGGGTGGACGTCGGAGCTGAGTCCACCGTTCCGCTGCGGTCACACGGGAATCGCCGTCAGTGCGGTCACGCCGGGGCGGGAGACGCGAGCTGGCAGGGCATGCCGGGTTCGGGGACGGCGGGACTGATGTGCACGGCCCGCCCCGGCAGGGGCTCGACCTCGGTCAGCCGTGGCCAGATGAGCCGGTGCTCGGCGTTCGTCCCGGCCGGCACGAAGAAGCGGTGGGGCAGGTGCAGCAGCAGCCGGCCCGTCGCCAGCTCTCGGCCGCCGAACACCGCCAACCGCAGGCCGGCGGCGGTCGGACGGCCGAGCCAGTCGTGCACGTCCTCCTCGACCGTGCGGTAGGTGTCCCCGACGCGCAGGCCGGACCACGCGTTCCAGCCCGTGATCACCGCCGTGCCGCCGGCGGCCGCGAGCTCGCGCAGGCGGGCCAGGGCGGCCTCCCCGGCCCCCTCGACGTCCGGGGTCAGCAC
>NZ_RBLN01000148.1:0-5260 GCF_003989405.1 Micrococcus sp. HSID17227
TTGGTGCTCGAGGCCGGCCGCGTCCAGGGCGTCGTCACCCTGCACGACGTCCTCGCCCACGTCACCGCCTGAGGCCGGCCGCGCCGGCCGTGCCCGCCCCACCCGACCCGATCTCTCCGAGGAGGCTCCTGAGATGACCGAGCAGAACGTCCACGAGGACCCGCACGCCACCACCCCCGACACCGGCGCCGAAGACGCCGCCGCCCACCCCCGGGGGGGAGGCTTCGGCACGCGCGCCGTGCACGCGGGCCAGCACCTGGATGAGGTGTTCGGCGCCGTCGTCCCGCCGATCCACCTCTCGAGCACGTACGCGCCCACGGCCGTCGGCGAGCTGCGGCGCGGCTACGACTACGGCCGCGGCACCAACCCCACCCGGGACGCGCTGCAGGAGCAGCTGGCCGCGCTCGAGGCCGGCGTCGACGAGTCCGGCGCGCCCCGGGCCACCGGCCTCACGTTCGCCTCCGGCCTGGCCGCGGAGACCGCGCTGATCATGGGCGCGGGCCGGCCGGGCATGACGATCGTGCTGGGCAACGACGTGTACGGCGGCTCCTACCGCCTCATCTCCCGCGTGCTCGCCCCCTGGGGCGTGGAGCACGTCGTCGTGGACATGGGGGACGCCGAGCAGGTCGCCGCCGCCGTCGAGCGCGCCGCCGCCACGGGGCCGGTCATGGTGTGGCTGGAGACCCCGTCCAACCCGATGATGAAGATCTCCGACGTCGCCGCGGTCGCCGAGGCGGCCCACGCGCACGGCGCCCTGCTCGTGGTGGACAACACCTTCGCGACGCCGTACCTGCAGTCCCCGATCGCCCTCGGCGCGGACGTGGTGGTGCACTCCACCACGAAGTACATCGGCGGCCATTCGGACGTGATCGGCGGGGCGCTCGTGATCCCGGATGCCGCACTCGCCGAGCAGGTGAAGTTCCAGCAGTTCGCGGCGGGGGCCGTGAACGGGCCCCTGGACGCGTACCTGACCACGCGCGGCCTCAAGACGCTCGGGGTGCGCATGGACCGCCACCAGGCCAACGCCCAGGCCGTCGCCGAGTGGCTCACCGGCCGCGCCGAGGTCTCCCAGGTGCTGTACCCGGGGCTGCCGGGCCACCCCGGCCATGAGCTCGCGCGGCGCCAGATGCGCGGTTTCGGCGGCATGGTCTCGTTGCGCCTGGCCGGCGGTGCCGCGGCGGCCCGCCGCGTGGCCGAGTCGACCCGCCTGTTCCAGCTCGCCGAGTCCCTGGGCGGCATCGAGTCGCTGATGAACTACCCGGCGGAGATGACCCACGCGTCCGTGGCCGGCACGGAGCTGGCCGTCCCGGACGACCTGCTGCGCCTGTCGGTGGGCATCGAGGACGCCGAGGACCTCGTGGCGGACCTGGAACGGGCTCTGGGCAGCCTCTGACCGGCCGATGTCCGCCAGCGGATTGGGGGCGGTTTTGGGCGGTATCCGCGTCGGATACCGCCCAAAACCGCCCCCAAAGCGCACGGGTGGGGAGCACCCGGCGGCGTAGTGTGACGGTCATGACCCTCACCGCCTTCGTCAACGCCCATGTCGTCCCCGTCGCCGCCGAGCCGTTCGACGGCACCCTGCTCGTCGAGGACGGCCGGATCACCGCGATCGGCCCCGACGTCGAGGCGCCCGACGGCGCCGAGGTGGTGGACTGCGAGGGACGCTGGGTGCTGCCCGGCTTCGTGGACGCGCACGTCCACCTGGGCATGCACGCCGAGGGCGAGGTCGGTGCGACCGCGGACGTCAACGAGATGACGGACCCCGTGATGGCCGGGGTGCGGGCGATCGACGCCGTCGACCCGAACGAGCCGGGCTGGAAGGACGCCCTGGCCGGCGGGGTGACCACCGTGAACGTGAACCCCGGCTCGGGCAACCCGATCGGCGGCCAGGCGGTCGCGTTGCACACCCACGGACGCACCGTGGACGAGATGGTGCTGCGCAGCCCCTCGGGCGTGAAGTCCGCCCTCGGCGAGAACCCCAAGAACGTCTACAAGGAGAAGGGCCGCACCCCGTCCACGCGGCTGGGCACCGCCCTCGTGATCCGCGAGGCGTTCCTGCGGGCGCAGGGCTACATGGCCCGCCGCGCGGAGGCCGAGCGCGAGGACAAGCCCTTCACTCGCGATCCCCACCTCGACGCCCTCGCCCTCGTCCTGGAGCGCACGATCCCCTGGCGCCAGCACTGCCACCGCACGGACGACGTCGCCACCGCCCTGCGCCTGGCCGACGAGTTCGGCTACGACCTCGTCCTGGACCACGGCACCGAGGCGCACCCGCTGGCCGGCCAGCTCGCGGCCCGCGGCGTGCCGGTGCTGATCGGCCCGCTGTTCACCACCAAGTCCAAGCCGGAGCTGCGGGGCCGCTCGATGCGCAACCCGGGGCGTCTGGCGCGGGCCGGCGTCGAGATCAGCATCATCACCGACCACCCGGTGGTGCCCATCGACTTCCTCGTCTACCAGGCCGCGCTGTCGGTGAAGGAGGGCCTGGACCGGGAGACCGCCCTGCGCGCCATCACCCTGCATCCCGCGCGCGTGCTGGGGCTGGACGACCGCATCGGCTCCCTCGAGGTGGGCAAGGACGCCGACCTGGTGCTCTGGTCCGGCGACCCGCTCGATGTCATGCAGCGGGCCCTGCGCGTGTGGATCGGCGGCCGTCAGGTCATGGAGTACGACCTCGCCACGGCCCGGCCCGTCGTCGCCTCCGCCCGTCCCGTGGAGGACTGAGCGGCGCCGCCGCCCGCCGGCGGGGGCGGGACGCGCGGGCTCAGCGCCGCAGGCGCGAGTGCACGGGCGGCAGCCAGACGAGCGCGGCGCCCAGGAGCATCACGACGGCGAGGATGATCAGCAGGCCGTTGGCCCGCAGGAACGCGGGGGCGGCCAGCAGGACGGCGATGAACGTCAGGGTCCCGATCGCCGAACGACGGCGGCGCAGCAGACCGATCCAGCCCCACAGGGACGCCGCGGCCAGCAGGGCGACGGCGGTGCCCATCGTGAACTGCCCCGTCGCGCCGCCCAGCACGCCCACCGACTCCATGCCGGTGAGCGGATCGATGACGGGCTCGCCGCTGTCCTGTGCGCGGGCCCCGTTCCAGAGGAACGCGCCCGCGATGCCGATCAGCACCACGGTGACCGCGAGCCAGTAGAGGCGCGCGACCTTCAGGAGCGGGTGGACGAGGCCGGCATCGGACTCGGCCGCGTCCCGCGCGGCCAGGTCGCGCTCGCGGTCCGCGCGACGCCGTCCCAGGCGCTCCTCGTCCTCGGCGGCGAGGCGGGCGCGCTCGGCGCGCAGCCGTGCGTCGTCGGCCCGCTGACTCTCCCGGAAGGACTGGGCGGCACGGCCGGCGGCCCGGCCGAGCCCGCGGGCGAGGGGGTGGTCTTCGCTGTTCTGGGGCACGTGCCGAGCCTATCTCCCCGGCCGGTGCGCGGCCGGGGTGTCCGAGGGCACAGCCCACCACGCAGTCCGGTGGCGTAGACTGATCAGACCGGATCCGGTCTTTCCCCTGTGATGAGTGAGCGTGGACGCGTGTGCCACGCCGGACTGCAGATGTCTGTGCAGATGTGTGTGCGGGCCACGAACGTCGTGGCCCTCGGGGGCTGCCGGGTGGACGGAATCATCTGACCCAGCTGGCCCCTGCGCCCCACGACGTCGACCCGCGACCGACGTCCTCCGGCGTGCGCCCGCGCATCCCCCCAGGAGGACCCATGTCCGACATCCTCGATCCCCAGACCACCGCCGAGGCGGAGACCGCCGCGCCCGTGGAGACCGCCCCCGAGGCGGAGACCGTCGCCCCCGAGCTCGCCGAGGCGGAGCAGGAGGCCACCGGGACCGTCCCGCAGGTCGACGCCGCCGAGCCCGCCGCCCCCGAAACCCCCGCCGAGCCCGCCGGCCC
The DNA here is from genome assembly GCF_003989405.1 of Micrococcus sp. HSID17227. Classification (NCBI taxonomy): domain Bacteria; kingdom Bacillati; phylum Actinomycetota; class Actinomycetes; order Micrococcales; family Micrococcaceae; genus Micrococcus; species Micrococcus sp. HSID17227. The sequence goes on from NZ_RBLN01000148.1 coordinate 3,888, forward strand.
CACCTTCCTGGACCTCGGCCTGGACGCCCGCGTGCTGGCCGCCGTCGAGGACCTGGGCTACACCCACCCCTCGCCGATCCAGGAGGCGACCATCCCGCTGCTGCTGGACGGCCGCGACGTCGTGGGCCTGGCCCAGACCGGCACCGGCAAGACCGGCGCGTTCGCGCTGCCGGCGCTGTCCCGACTCGCCGAGACCACGGACGTGAACGGGCGCGCGGACACCCCGCAGGTGCTCGTCCTCGCCCCGACCCGCGAGCTCGCCCTCCAGGTGGCCGACGCCTTCGACGGCTACGCCAAGCACCTCGACGACGTCTCCGTGCTCGCCGTGTACGGCGGCTCCCCCTACGGACCGCAGCTGGCCGGACTGCGCCGGGGCGCGCAGGTCGTCGTCGGCACGCCGGGCCGCGTGATCGACCACCTCGAGCGCGGCTCGCTGGACCTGTCCGACCTGCAGACCCTCGTGCTGGACGAGGCGGACGAGATGCTGCGCATGGGCTTCGCGGAGGAGGTGGACCGCATCCTCGCCTCCACCCCGGACACGAAGCAGACCGCGCTGTTCTCCGCCACCATGCCCCCGGCCATCCGCCGCATCTCCGCCCAGTACCTGAACGCCCCGGAGGAGGTGGCCGTCGCCCGTCAGTCGACGACGTCCGCCACGATCCGCCAGCGCTACCTGCAGGTGGGTCACCAGTGGAAGTTCGAGGCCCTGAGCCGGATCCTCGAGACCGAGGAGCACGACGGCGTCATCGCCTTCGTGCGCACCCGTGCCGGCACCGAGGAGCTCGCCCAGAAGCTCACGCGCGCCGGGTTCAAGGCCGTGGCCATCTCCGGCGACATCGCCCAGAAGCAGCGCGAGAAGACCGTCGAGGACCTGAAGGCCGGCCGCGTGGACATCCTCGTGGCCACCGACGTCGCCGCCCGCGGCCTGGACGTCGAGCGCATCTCGCACGTGGTCAACTACGACATCCCGCAGGACGCCGAGTCCTACGTGCACCGCATCGGCCGCACCGGCCGCGCCGGCCGCCAGGGCGACGCCGTGCTCTTCATGACCCCGCGCGAGCGCTTCCTGCTCAAGCAGATCGAGCGGACCACCCGCCAGCAGGTCGAGGAGATGGCCGTGCCCTCCGTCGCCGACGTCAACGCGGCCCGCAAGCGCCGCTTCGCCGACGGCATCACCCGCACCCTCGAGCGCGCCTCGGAGGAGGAGCTGGCGGTGTTCGGTGAGATCGTCGCCGCGTACGTCGACGAGCACGAGGTCGAGCCGGCGCGTGTGGCCGCCGCGCTGGGCATGATGACCCAGGGCGGCCGCCCGCTGCTGGCCCGCGAGCAGGAGATCCCGTTCGGCGGCGCCCGCGGCCGCAAGGACCGCGACG
>NZ_RBLN01000149.1:0-5419 GCF_003989405.1 Micrococcus sp. HSID17227
TCGGCGTGCTCGCACGCCCCGACCTGCCCGGGCTCGTCGCCGCGAACCGCGCCGTGCTCGAGGCGGCCGCGTGGGTGGTCGCGGCGCTCGTCCTGCTCCCCGGCACCGTCCGCCCGCTGTGGCGCTGGGTCTTCCGGCGCACCGTGCTCACCGACCGCCGCATCCTCCAGGGCGCCGGCATCGGCGGCTCCGGTGCCGCCATGCCGCTCGTGTCCATCGCGGACGTGCAGCGGCGCCGCCGCGGCTCGGGTGCCGGAGACCTGCACATCCTCTTCCAGGAGCCCGCCCGCCAGGTCCACTGGCGGCTGCGCGACGTCCCCGAGGCTGCGCGCTTCGAGGAGGCCCTGGCCCACCTCACCCGCCAGGCCCGCACCGCGACCTGGCCCGCCCCCGTCCCGACAGGAGACCTCCGATGAGCCGTCCGGAGACACCGGACACCGCACCGCTGCCGATCGTCCCGCCGGCCGAGGACAAGACCGCCCGCGACGTCGAGGAGCGGTCCGCCGAGCCCGCCGGCTGGACGAGCGCGATGCGCACGCTCGACGCCGGCCTGGTGGTGGGCCCGCGCGCCTACACCTCACGGGAGGTGGCGCAGCGCCTCGGCGTCTCGATGGCCTCCGCCCGGAAGATCTGGCGTGCGCTGGGCTATCCGACGTCGCCGGAGGGGCACAAGGCCTTCACCGAGGCGGACATCGAGGCGTTCGAGTCCGTGCTCACGCTCGTACGCTCGGGGACGCTGAACGAGGACACCGCCATCTCGCTGGCCCGCTCGATCGGGCAGATGACGGACCGCATGGTGGTGTGGCAGATCGAGGCGCTCGTGGAGGACAAGATCGCCTCCGAGGGCCTGACGGACCCGGAGGCACGGCGGGCCGTCGTCGACATGCTCCCGGACATGGTCGGACCGCTCGAGAAGGCCATGCGGATCGTCTATCGGCGCCAGCTCAACCGCGCCGTCCAGCGCCTGACCGTGCGCGTGGAGGCCGGGCTGGCGGCCAGCGCCCAGGGCCGCGACGGCTCCGAGTCGGATGCGCCGCTGCCGCTGGCCCGCGCCGTCGGCTTCGCGGACATGGTCTCCTACACGACGCTCTCCCGGACCATGGACGACCGGACGCTGGCCCGCATGGTGCTGCGCTTCGAGTCCCTCGCCGCGGAGACCATCTCGGCCGGCGGCGGCTGGCTCGTGAAGACCATCGGCGACGAGGTCATGTTCAACGCCGAGACCCCCGAGGCCGGCGCCGCGATCGCGCTCTCCCTGGCCGAGACCATCGCCGCGGACGAGGAGCTGCCCTCGGCGCGCGTCGCCCTGACATGGGGACGGGTGCTCTCCCGCATGGGGGACATCTACGGGCCCACCGTGAACCTCGCCGCGCGGCTGACGTCCCTGGCCGATCCGGGTACCGTGCTCGTGGACGCCATGACCGCTGCGGCCCTGTCCCGGGACGAGCGCTTCGTGCTCGTCCCGCAGCCGCCCAGGATCGTCCGCGGGTTCGGAGAGGTCCGCCCCTCCCTGCTCTTGGACGGGTCGGCCCAGACCCTGCTCGCCGACTGATCGAGGACCCCGTGGACCCCCGCCCCGAGACCCCGTCCGCGCCGCGGCCCCAGGCCGCGGGCGCCACCCACGTGGGCGCCGTCCGCGACCTGAACGAGGACGCGTGGACCCTCGTCGGGGAGCCGCTGGTGCTCGCCGCCGTGGCCGACGGCATGGGCGGGCACGAGGCCGGCGAGGTGGCCTCGGCCGCCGCGATCGAGACCCTGCGCCGCCGCGCCCCCGAGGTGCTCGCCCCGGGCACGGCCCACACGCCCCAGGAGCTCGGCCACCTGATCCACGAGGCGGACGCCGCCGTCGTCGAGGCCGGGCTGGGGCGCTCCGGCACCACCCTGACCGTCCTGGCCTGCCTGGACACGGAGCGCGGCCGCTGGGCCGTGGCGAACGTCGGCGACTCCCGGGTGTACCTGCGGCCCGTCGGCTCGCCGGTGCTCCAGCAGCTCACGGTGGACCACTCGGCGGTCCAGATGCTCGTCGACGCGGGGGAGCTCACCCCCGCCGAAGCCCGCGTCCACCCGCGCCGCAACGTCATCACCCGCGCGCTCGGCTCGCGCGAGGCGCTCACGGTGGACGTGGCCGAGGTCCCCCTCGCCTCCGGGGACCTCGTCCTGCTGTGCAGCGACGGCCTGACCGGCGAGCTGCTGGACGAGGAGATCCGCGCGCTGATCGACGACGCCGACACCCTCGAGGACGCCCTCGAGAAGCTCATCGGCGCCGCCCTGTGGCGCGGCGGCCGGGACAACATCACGGCGGTGCTCGTGCGCATCCCCTGACCCGGGTGCGCCGTCCGGGACGCCGACTACGCTGGGCCGGGTGAGCACCCCCAAGGAATCCGCCGCCCAGCCCGATCCGCAGGACATCCCCGCCGCGGACCTGCGGGAGGAGTACGAGGACCTCGTGGAGCGGGTCCGCGCCGCCCGGACCGCCTACTACCAGCGGGACGCCCCGGAGATCTCGGACGCCGAGTACGACGCGCTGTACCGCCGCCTCGAGGACCTCGAGGCCCTGCACCCCGAGCTCGTGGCCAACGACTCGCCCACCCAGGAGGTCGGCGGCGAGGTCTCGGAGGCGTTCGCCCCCGTCCGGCACGGGGCCCGCATGTACTCGCTCGAGGACCTGTTCTCCATCGAGGAGCTCGAGGTCTGGTTCCGCCGCGCGGCGCAGGCCCTGACGCAGGTGCGACCGGGCGTGGCGCCCCGCTGGCTCGTGGAGGTGAAGATCGACGGGCTCGCCGTCGCCCTGCGCTACCGGGACGGGCGGCTCGTGCAGGCCGCCACCCGCGGCGACGGCGTCACGGGCGAGGACGTCACCGCCAACGTGCGCACCATCGGGGACATCCCGCACGAGCTCTCCGGCGAGGGCTGGCCCGCCGAGTTCGAGGTGCGCGGCGAGGTGTTCATGTCCTCCGCCGCCTTCGCCGAGCTCAACGCGCGTCGTGCGGAGGAGGGCCAGACGCCGTTCGCGAATCCGCGCAACGCCGCCGCCGGCGCCCTGCGTCAGAAGGACCCGGCCGTCACCGCGCAGCGCCCGCTGGCCATGTTCGTGCACGGCATCGGCTCGGTCGAGGCGTTCGGGCTGGAGTCCCAGCACGAGGTGTACGACGCGCTCGCGGGCTGGGGCCTGCCCGTCAGCCCCTACACCCGGCTGGTGGAGGGCGCGGACGAGGAGGCACTGGCCGCCGTCGTCGCGGTGATCGAGGAGTACGGCCGGCGCCGGCACGAGCTGATCCACGAGATCGACGGCATCGTGGTGAAGGCGGACGCGTTCGCGGACCAGCGCTACCTCGGCCACACCTCCCGCGTGCCCCGCTGGGCCGCGGCGTACAAGTACCCGCCGGAGGAGGTGCACACGCTGCTGCGGGACATCGCGGTCTCGGTGGGCCGCACCGGACGGGTGACCCCGTTCGCGGTGATGGAGCCGGTCACCGTGGCCGGGTCCACCGTCTCTCTGGCCACCCTGCACAACCAGGACGTGGTCAAGGCCAAGGGCGTGCTGATCGGGGACACCGTGGTGGTGCGCAAGGCCGGGGACGTGATCCCCGAGGTCGTGGGCCCCGTGCTGCCGCTGCGCGAGAAGGCGATCGAGGCGGGCCGGGAGCTGCGCGAGTTCGTCATGCCCGCGCACTGCCCCTCGTGCGGCACGCCGCTGGCCCCGGCCAAGGAGGGGGACGTGGACCTGCGCTGCCCCAACGCCCGCTCCTGCCCGGCCCAGCTGGCCGGCCGCGTCGAGCACCTGGCCAGCCGCGGCGCCTTCGACGTGGAGGCGCTCGGCGAGGAGGCCGCCCGCTGGCTCGTCCAGGGCCCCGGCGAGGACCCGGCCGAGCACGAGGGGCAGGTGCGCCCCGAGGGTCCCGGCCCCATCACGGCGGAGGCGCAGATCTTCGACCTCGCCTCCGGCACGCCGGAGGAGATCACCGGCCCCCGCGGCGAGGACGGGCTGACGGACCTGCAGCGCTCCCTCGGCGAGGTCCGCGTGTGGCGCGAGGGCCGTACGAAGGTGGACGGCCGCATGGTGCCCTCGGGCGTGTTCACGCTCAAGCCGTACTTCTTCACCGCCGGCACCGCGAAGAAGCCGTCCGCGCCCACGGCCAACACGCTCCGCCTGTTCGACGAGCTCGAGAAGGCCAAGTCCCAGCCGCTGTGGCGCACCCTCGTGGCGCTGTCCATCCGGCACGTGGGCCCGACGGCGGCCCGCTCGCTGGCCACGGCGTTCGGCTCGATGGCGGCGCTGCGCGCGGCGGCCGAGGCCGGCGACCGGGACCGGCTGGCCGAGATCGACGGCGTCGGTCCGATCATCGCGGACGCGCTCATCGAGTGGTTCGCCGAGGACTGGCACCGGGAGATCGTGGACCGCTGGGCCGCGGCGGGCGTGGTCATGGAGGACGAGCAGGACGAGTCGACCCCGCGCACGCTCGAGGGCCTGACCGTGGTGGTCACCGGCTCGCTCGAGGGCTTCTCCCGCGACTCCGCGAAGGAGGCGATCCTCGTGCGCGGCGGCAGGGCCTCCGGGTCCGTGTCCAAGAAGACCGACTTCCTGGTGGCCGGCGAGGCCGCCGGCTCCAAGCTGGACAAGGCGCAGTCCCTCGGTGTGCCCGTGCTGGACGAGGCCGGGTTCACGGCGCTCCTGGCCGGCGGCCCGGATGCGGTGCGCCCGGCGGACACGGACGACGCCGCCGACGACGCCGCAGACGGGGAGGCCTCGGCATGAGCGCGCGCACCACGGTCCCGGGCCTGCTCGTGGTCGCCAAGGCCGCCGCGCGCGCCGGCGCGGACGTCCTGGCCCGGCGCTGGACCGGTCACCACCCGGCCGTCCCGCTCGGCATCGAGGAGATCGGCGCGCAGACGAAGTCCTCCGGCTCCGACTGGGTGACCGACTACGACCGCCGCGCCGAGCAGGCCGTCCGGGAGGTCATCGCCGGCTACCGCCCCTCGGACGAGATCACCGGCGAGGAGTACGGCGCCACCCTTCCGGCCGAGCCGTCCGGGTACCGCTGGTCCATCGACCCGCTGGACGGCACCACCAACTTCGTGCGCGGCCTGCCGCAGTTCTGCACCTCGGTGGCCGTCACCGGCCCGGCGGACGCCGAGACCGCCGACCTGCTGGGGGTGGCCGAGGGCACCGAACGCTGGCTGGCCGGCGTCGTGGCGGCGCCCGCGCTGGGGCGCACCTGGTTCGCGAGCGCGGGCCGGGGCGCCTCCACCACCGCGGACGCGACGACGCCGGGCCTGCACGGGCCCGTCCCGGCCGCCGCCCCCGTGCGGCTCGCCGGTCCCGTGCCGTGGCGCCCGGGGCGGCTCCACGCCACCAGCTTGCGCCTCGACCCCGCCCCTCGGGTCCTGCCGGGCGTCCTCGTCGCCGCACCGCGCCCCC
>NZ_RBLN01000150.1:0-5464 GCF_003989405.1 Micrococcus sp. HSID17227
GCGGACGAGGGTGTCCCGGGCCGTCGGGTCGGGTCCGGCGATCCGGTAGGGGCGGGCGAGGTCGTCGGCGGCGCGGAACTCCTGGGTGGCCACCGTGGCGCCCTCACGGAGGAACACGGCGCGGTCGGACATCTCCTCGAGCTCGGCGAGCACGTGGGAGGAGACGAGCACGGCGGTGCCGGCTGCGGCCATGGCGCGCAAGTCGTCCCGCAGCCGGATGCGGGCGGCCGGGTCGAGGCCGTTGGCGGGTTCGTCCAGGAGCAGGACGGAGGGCCGGTGCACGGTGGCCCGAGCCAGGGACAGGCGCTGCTGCTGGCCGCGGGAGAGCACGCGGGCGGGCCGGTGGGCGAACTCCGTGAGCTCGACCCACGCGAGCTGCTCGTCCGCGCGCGCCGACGCCTCCGCCTTCCCCATGCCGTAGAGACGGCCCAGGCTGGCGAGGATGTCGTGGCAGGTCAGCTCCTCCCACACGCCCAGGGTGTCGGGCATCCAGCCGAGCCGCCGCCGGGCCTCGACGGGCTCGCGCACCGCGTCCACCCCGGCCACGGACACGGCGCCGGCGTCCGGGCGCAGCAGGGTGGCCAGGATCAGCAGGAGCGTGGTCTTGCCCGAGCCGTTCGGGCCGACGAGGGCCGTCACGGAGCCGGCGGGCACGGTGAGGGAGACGTCCCGCACCGCATGGACGGCGCCGAACGAGCGGGCGAGGCCGTGGGCCACGATCCCGTCGTGGGCGGCCACCCCCAGGACGGGTGAGGCGGGCGGGGGTGCTGGAGCGGTCATGGCCCCATCCTTGCCGCGCCGAGCACGGACGCGGATCCACCCGGGGGATGATCCCGGCGCCGATCCCAGCCCGACCGGGGTCGCAGGCGGGGCCGCGGGCGCCGTCGTCCTGGCCTGCCGCGGGCGCCGGGTCCAGCATCCGGAACAGGGGTTCACCTGGCGGACCTGCGCGGGTGCGCGCCCCTAGACTTGGCCCGAACCGACCCTCGACCCTGTCCGGAGCGACCCATGAGTCTCATCGTCCAGAAGTTCGGCGGCTCCTCCGTGGCCGACGCCGCCGGCATCCAGCGTGTGGCCCGCCGCGTCGCGGACACGGTACGGGCCGGGAACCGCGTGTGCGTCGTGGTCTCGGCCATGGGCGACACCACGGACGAGCTGCTCGACCTCGCCGCCGAACTCACGCAGGACGCGCCCGCACGCGAGATGGACATCCTGCTCTCGGCGGGCGAGCGCATCTCCATGTCCCTGCTCGCGATGGCGATCCATGCCGAGGGCTTCGAGGCCCGCTCCTACACCGGCTCCCAGGCCGGCATGCTGACGGACACCTCGTACGGCCGGGCCCGGATCGTCAAGGTCAACCCCCACCGCGTGCAGGAGGCCCTCGACGCCGGCCGCGTGGCCATCGTGGCCGGGTTCCAGGGCGTGAGCCCCGAGTCCAAGGACATCACCACCATGGGCCGCGGCGGCTCGGACACCACCGCCGTCGCCCTCGCCGCCGCGCTCGGCGCGGACGTGTGCGAGATCTACACGGACGTGGACGGCGTCTACTCGGCCGACCCGCGCGTCGTGCCGACCGCCCGCAAGCTCACCGAGCTCTCCTCCGAGGAGACCCTCGAGATGGCGGCCTCCGGATCCAAGGTGCTGCACCTGCGCTCCGTGGAGTACGCGCGCCGCTTCGGCGTGCCGCTGCACGTGCGCTCCTCCTTCTCCGACCACGAGGGCACCTGGATCATGCCCGACCCGAACGACACCATCACCCTTCAGGAAGGCGCTCCCATGGAACAGCCCATCGTCTCCGGCGTCGCCCACGACCGCTCCGAGGGCAAGGTCACGATCGTCGGCGTCCCCGACGTGCCCGGCAAGGCCGCCGAGATCTTCCGCGTGATCGCCGTGTCCAACGTGAACATCGACATGATCGTGCAGAACATCTCCCGCGAGGGCTCGGGACGCACGGACATCTCCTTCACCCTGCCGATCGTGGAGGGCAAGGACGCCATGGCCGCCCTGCGCGCCGCCCAGGACCGGATCGGCTTCCAGGACATCGTCTCGGACCCGGAGATCGGCAAGCTCTCGCTGATCGGCGCGGGCATGCGCTCCAACCCGGGCGTCTCCGCCACCTTCTTCAAGGCCCTCGCCGACGCCGGCGTGAACGTGGACCTCATCTCCACCTCGGAGATCCGCATCTCCGTGGTCACCGCCGAGAGCAAGCTCGACGACGCCGTCCGCGCCGTGCACGCCGCCTTCGGCCTCGACGCCGAGGAGGAGGCCACGGTCTACGGCGGCACCGGCCGCTGACGCCGCACCCTCCCCCACCCACCGCCCGGGCGACTTTCGAACGTGAAATGGGGCGAATGGGCGCTGTCGAACGTGAGGTAGGGCCTATCCCACGTTCGAAAGCGAGGGGGCCGGGGTGCTTCCACCCTCCCCCACCCACCACGACGCCGGCCCCGCACCTTCAGCGTGAAGGTGCGGGGCCGGCGTCGTGCGGGGTCCCTCCCGTTCCGTCAGCGAGGACGGAGGGGGTCGGCGGTCACGGGACCTGGACGGTCACGTCGGTCGTGATGCCCGCGTCCCAGGTGACGAGGCCCTTCCAGGTGCCCGAGGTCAGGCCGGACCAGGAGAGGGTCGCCTCGGTGGCCTTGCCCGAGGTCACGGGGACCGGGTTCGGGGAGACGGTCAGGTTGCCCGCGTCCTCGCGCAGCTTGAGCGTCTCGAGGGTGCCGGTGTCCTTGCCGCCGTTGGCCGCGTACAGGTGGCCGACCACGGTGTAGGCGCCCGGGGTGGGGTTCGCGATCGTCAGCGTCTCGGACTCGTCCGCAGTCGCCCGGGAGAGCTGCTTGCCCTCGGGGGTGATCACGTACAGGTCCCAGTCGGCGCCGGCAGCCCCCGCGTTGATCGAGGCCACCAGGGACTTGGTGCCCTCCTCCACGGTCACCGTGGACACGGCCAGTGCGCTGGACACGAGCGAGTTGCTCGCGGTGGCGGCGGCCACGGTGGAGTCCACCTTGCCCAGGCCCAGGACCTGCGGGGTCAGCTCACCGGTCACGCCGGGGGTGATCTCCACGTCGGCGGAGCCGGTGGCGCCGGAGCCCTCGACGGCGGAGGTGACGGTCGCGGACTTCGCCTTCACGGTGACCGGGGAGGTCACCTCCGGGACGGCCTTGCCCTTGGCGGTGGTCCAGGACATGGAGCCGTGGGTCCAGGTGTTCACGGCGGCGTCGGTGCGGGTGACGGTCAGCTCGACGTCGGCGGACTGGCCGGCCTTCAGGTCCAGCACGGCCGGGGAGGCGGTCACCTCGAAGCCGGGCACGTTCGCAGAGAACCGCCAGCGGCCGTTCTCCAGGGCGGTCACGGTGCGGGTCACGGTGGCCGAGCCGACGACGTCGGGGATCGCCAGGGACGGGACGTTCACGTCACGGCCGGCGATGTCGCCGCGCAGCAGCGCGTCCCACTGCTCCTTGCCGGACTCGTAGACCAGGCCCGGGCGGGCGGCGGCGGCCGGATCGGCGGAGCCGGCGCCCGTGGCGAAGTTGTCCGTGTTCACGGTGCCGTCGGCGTTGTACACGTCGCCGGCGGTGGTCATGAGGGCGGACTTCACGGCCATCGGGGACCAGCCCGGGTACTTGCCGATCAGCAGCGTGGCCATGCCGGCCAGGTTCGGCGAGGCCATGGACGTGCCGGACATCAGGCCGAACGTGTTGCCGTGGTAGTCGGGGTCCAGCGGGGAGACGCCGGCGATCACGTTCACACCGGGGGCGGCGAGGTCGGGCTTCAGGAGCTCCTGGTTCACGGCGTTGGCCGGGCCGCGGGAGGAGAAGCCGGCGATCTGGGGCAGCGGGTCCTCCGGCAGGCCGGTGGTGTCGCCCGGGACGATCGTGGCGGTGAGGTCGGAGGACTTCACCTTCTCGATCACGCCGTTGTCGTTCATGTGCACGGTCGGCACCGCGTGGATGTCCGCGTCCAGCGAGCCGGACGGGGTGTTCACGAGGATCATGCCGACGCCGCCGGCCTCCTCCACCACCTGCGACTTCTCGGTGCGGGCGTTCCCGCCGCGCTCGCAGAGCACGATCTTGCCGGCGGCCTCCTCGGTGAGCCCGCCGGGCAGGCAGAGACGCGCGGCCTCGGCGTCGCCGGCGGCGACCTCGGACGCGTGGATGACCTCGGCCGGGCCCACGCCGGTGCGGGCCGAGGAGGCGCCCCGGAGCTGCGTGCCGTCGGAGAACTGCACGGTGGCGGTGAGCTCGTTGGAGAACGTCTCCGCGGCCACGGTGGTCAGCCACGGGGAGCCGTGGTTCACGGTGTTCGGGCCGGGGCCGGAGTTGCCGCCGGAGGCGGCCACGAAGATGCCGGCCTCGGCGGCGGACTTGAAGGCCATGGCCACCGGGTCCACGATCGAGGTGTTGGAGCCGGAGATCGAGTAGTTCAGCACGTCCACGTTGTTCTCGATGGCCTGCTCGATGGCGGCCACGGAGGCGGAGGTGTAGCAGCCGCCGGTGTTCGGGTCGGTGTCCTCCCAGCAGATCTTGTAGGAGATCAGGTGGGCGGCCGGGGCCACGCCCGCGCCCTCGCCGAAGGAGTCGTCGTCGATGGTCTGCTCCACCCCGGTGTTGCCGAGGATGGTGGTGGCCACGTGGGTGCCGTGGGAGAACACGCCCAGCGGGGAGATGCGCTCCTCCGGGGCCCGCTCGTCCACCGGGACGAAGCGCTCGAAGTCGTCGGAGAAGGCGTAGGCGCCGATCAGCTTGGAGTCGCACGACGACGCCGGGAAGTCCGGGCCGGTCTCGCACTCGGCCGTGGCGGTGGTGCCGTCCGCCTTGAGCACGGCGATCTGGCCGTCCGCGGTGCGGTACGGCACGCCGACCTTGGCCTTGCCCTTGAGCGGCTGGACGGGCTGACCGTCGATGAACGGGTTGTCCGGGTGGATGCCGGAGTCGATGACGCCGACCACCACGCCCTTGCCCGCGTTCTCGGCCTTGCCGTACACGGACTTCCAGGTGCCCTTCTTGCCGGGCAGGCCGAGGAATTCGGTGGAGCTGTAGTCCGGGGCCACCTGCTCGTCCGGTGCGACGCCGAGCACGGCCGGGTCCTTCGCGATCGCCTGGGCCTCCTCGGCGGTCAGCTCGGCGACGAACGCGTTCACGGCGCGCTGGAAGGAGATCTCGGCCTTGGCGCCGTGGGTCTTCGCGACCTTCGCCTGCTGGCGCTGGAGCTTGGCCTCGTAGTTCTTCACGCGCGGGTGCGAGGGGTCGAACTTCGCCTTCGGGGCGGCGCCCGGAACGGCGCCGGCCTCGGGGGCGGTCACCGACGGCTGGTCCTTCAGGACCACGAAGTAGCGGCCGTCCTCGAAGATGAAGAACTCGGCCTCGGGGGCGAAGAACGCCGTGTCGGCGATGCCGGAGGAGCTCAGGTAGGCCTCCGCGCGCTGGGCCACGCCGCGCGGGTCGCGCAGGTAGGGCTCGCCGGT
>NZ_RBLN01000151.1:0-5160 GCF_003989405.1 Micrococcus sp. HSID17227
TCCGTCCGAGGACGCCTCCGCCGCGTCCTCGGACGGGGTGGCGGACTCGGTCGCGGACGCAGTCGACGCCGACGCGGAGGACGCCGAGGAGGACACGGACGACGCCGACGTCGACGGCGCGGCAGCCGGGGCCGTCGTCGAGCTCTCGGCGGCGACGGGCTCGGAGCGGTCGCCGGTGAGCCACGGCAGGACGACGCCCACGAACAGGCCGGCGAGCAGGACGAGGCCGGCCACCCAGAGCAGCGGGCTCAGGCGGCGACCCCCGCCCGTGGCGGTCGCGCCGGCGACGGCGAAGGACTCGCGGTGCGCGCCGCGCTGGTCCGTGTACTCGGGGACCTCGTCGAAGCGGTCGGGCTGGTAGGCCATGGGTCAGTTCTCCTGGCGGGAAGCGGGCGTGGACGGCGCCGGATCCGCGGGCCCCCTCCGGGCCCGGCTGCGGGTGCCGCGCTTGCGCAGCAGCCGCGTGACCAGCAGGGGTCGGTAGGCCAGGGCGGCCTCACGGTCCAGCAATCCGTTCAACACCTGATAATAGGCGGTCGGAGACAGCCCCAGACGCTCACGGACGGCGTGGTCCTTGGCCCCGCCGTACCGCCAGGTGGCGGCCTCCAGGTCCAGGACCGCACGCTCCAGGTCCGTCAGCTCGTCCCGCCGCGCCCGCGCGCGGGCACCCTCGTCCGGGGCCGGATCGGGCGAGACGGGCGTGGGGTGGGACATGGCGGCCACTGTACCCACCCGGTCTACCCTCGGGGCATGGAGTTCATCGCGCCCCTGGATCCGGGCTGGGAGGCGGCCCTCGCCCCGCAGGCCGCCGCGTTCGAGCAGGTCGGCGAGCGGCTGCGGGCCCGCCGGGCGGGCGGAGAGCAGGTGCTGCCCGCACCGGAGCACATCCTGCGGGCGTTCCGCCAGTCGTTCGCGGACGTCCGCGTCCTCGTGCTGGGCCAGGACCCCTACCCGACGCCGGGCCATCCGATCGGCCTGAGCTTCGCGGTGGACCGCCACGTGAGGCCGCTGCCCCGCTCCCTGGCCAACATCCACCGGGAGCTGCACGACGACCTCGGCATCACCCCGCCCGCCCACGGCGACCTCTCCGCGTGGACGGACCAGGGCGTGCTGCTGCTGAACCGCGCCCTCAGCGTGCGGGCCGGCGCACCCGGCAGCCACCGCGGCCTCGGCTGGGAGCAGATCACGGAGGCCGCGGTGCGGGCCCTCTGCGCGCGCGGCACCCCGCTCGTGGGGCTGCTGTGGGGAGCCGACGCGCGGCGCATGGCGCCGCTGCTGACGGCGGCGGGGGCCGGCGTCGTGGAGTCCCCGCATCCCTCGCCCCTGAGCGCCCACCGCGGGTTCTTCGGCTCCCGGCCGTTCAGCCGGGTGAACCGGCTCCTCGAGGCGGCCGGCGCGGCCCCGGTGGACTGGCGCCTGCCCGACTGAGCCGGGCCGCCGGTCAGCCGCGCTGGTGCATCACGAGCTCGGTGGGCAGCAGCGTGCCCATCCGGTCGGTGATCGGCTTGGCCAGGGTGTTGCCGAAGGCGACGCCGGCCGCGATCGCCACGACGATGACCGCGGCGTTGAACAGTCCCTCGACGCCCAGCAGCGTGGCCCCGGTCTCCACGGTGAACCCGTAGACGGACCGGAACATGGTGAGTCCGGGAAGCAGGAACAGCATGGACGGCAGGACGATCACGAGCGCCGGGGCTGCGAGCCGCTGGGCCACCAGGCGGCCGAGGAACCCGACCGCCGCCGCGGCGACCGCGGGCACCAGCCGGTCGCTGACCCCGACCTGCTGCGCGGCCAGGTACGCGCCGAAGCCGGCCCCGGACACGAGACCGCAGGCCAGGATCTGCGGCCACCGCGACTGCTCCACCACCGCGTCCGCCATGCCCGCGGCCATCACGAGGCCCAGCAGCAGCAGCGGCGGATAGCTCAGCGTCCCCGCCTCGGCCAGGTCCAGCTGTTCGAATCCCAGGAGATCCCCTATGCCCACGGCGATCATGATCCCGGCCATCACGCCGGCGAACACGAGCAGCGCGGAGAGGAAGCGGCCCGCGGCGGTCACCGGGAAGCCGTGGATGGCGTCCTGCACCGCGGTGACGAACCTCGCCGTGGGCAGGAGCATCATGATGCCGCCGGCGATCACCAGCGCCGGGTTGACCGGCAGGTCGAGGGCGTGGGCCATCAGCGCGATCACCGTGGCCGTGATCGCCCCGAACATCGTGGAGAAGATCTCCGGGAAGCGCGCCTTGTCCGCCTGGACCTTGAGCCAGAAGACCAGCCAGGTGGAGACCATGCCCAGGGCCGCGCCCGTCCAGGTCCCGCCGATGAACGGCACGAAGCAGGCCACGAACACGCCGGAGAAGAGGACCTCGAAGACGGCGGGGAACGGCTTGGGCTGATGCCGGATCTCCACGAGCCGGCGCTGGGCCTCGGCCCGGTCCACCTCGCCCGCGGCGATCTCCTCGACGAGCCGGTGGACGGCCACGAGCCCCTCGAAGTTCACCGAGGACGAGCGGACCACCCGCTGGAGGGTGAACGGGGCCTCGCCGCGTGAGGAGTCGGGCGCGTAGTTCAGGGAGATGGACTGGTTGGTCAGGTCCACCTCGGTCTCGAGGATCCCGTAGGCCTGCGTGGCCACGATGATCGAGGTCTCCACGTCCAGCGAGGCCGCGCCGAAGCTGAACATCGTCTCGCCCAGCTTGAGCGCGAAGTCCAGGGTGGTGCGGGCCTCGAGGGCCTGCGCCTCCGCGCGACGCTGCTGCAGCGTGGAGCGCATGCGGCGCCCATACGGCGAGGAGTGCAGGCGGTCGGCCAGCACGAGCGCCTGCGTCGGCAGGTTCTCGACGAAGACCTCACGGGAGCGCCGGCCCCGCCGACGCCCGCGCTTCTCGGGCGGGCCCACGGGGACCACCGGGTCCGGGACGGTGATGTCCGGCGCGGGGATCACGTCCGGAGCGGGCAGGGCGCCGTCGGCGTCCGCGGGGGCCAGGACGGAGGTGGGCACCTGCTCGGACAGCGGCGGCTCGGTCAGGGGCGCGTCCGCGGCCGGTTCCGGCAGCGTCTCCGCCTCCGGCTCTGCCGGCTCCTCCGGCTCCGGCTCCGGATCGGCGGCGGCGGGTCGGACCACGGGCGGCCGCGGCTCCGTCGCCCCGACGGCGCCCGCGGCCGCGGCCGGGTGGGCCGACTCCGCCGGGTCGAGGTCGAGCAGGCCGGGGTCCTCCGGGTCGATCGCGAGGTCGCCGACAGCGGCGGCGTCCTCGGCGCCGGCCGGGCGCAGCACGGGGATGAGCGTGGGGACGGCCGGGGGCTCCGCGATGCGGGGGTCGAACCGCGCCGGCTCCTGGGTGCCCTCCTGCTCCATGCGGCTCACCCTCTCCTTCCGTATGCGGGCGCTGGACGCGCCACGGCGGTGGGCCGAGCCCCGCCGACGCGTCCATCCAACCACGCCGACACCTCCCCCGCCGGGGCCTTCGGCACCGCGGCCCGGGGATGCGAAAGGGCCCTCCCGGAGGAGGGCCCTGCTGCGGTGGATCTTACTGGACTCGAACCAGCGACCTCTCGCGTGTGAAGCGAACGCTCTAACCAACTGAGCTAAAGATCCGGGCGTCGCCCCATGGGGGTGACAACTCGAAGAACGATACCTCAGGCGGCGTCGCCTGTCCACCCGGGCGACGGCCGCCCCGCGCACGGCGGAGCGGCCGTCGAGAGCCGACGAGCACGTCAGGCGTCGGTCAGCGTGGCGCCGGGCTCGAAACCGCCCTGGGCGACCAACGAGGCCCCGGCGCCCGGAGCGGGCCCCGGTCAGGAGCTGCCGCCGAGGGAGGAGACCGCCCTGGTGGCGTCCGCCAGACCGGCGCCGCAGCCTGCGTAGCAGGTCACCGGCATGGACCGGGCCGTGGACGTGAGGGTGGACTCGACCTGGGCCGGGGTGAGGCTCGGCTGCTCGGCCAGCAGCAGGGCGGCCAGGCCCGCGACGTGCGGGGTGGCCATCGAGGTGCCGTTGTAGGCGGCGTGGCCGGCCGTCGTCGGGGTGGTGGCGCCGTTGTTCACGGTCGAGATGATGTTCGCCCCCGGAGCGGTCACGTCCACGGCGGAGCCGTAGTTCGAGAACGAGGCGCGGGCGCCCTGCGAGGTGGAGGCGGCCACCACGACGGTGTTCTGGCAGTTGGCCGGGCGCACATTGGCGGCGGGCTGGTTCTCGTTGCCCGCGGCCACGACGACGGGCACGCCGCGGGAGACGGCCGCGTTGATCGCGTTCTGGTAGGTGGTGCCGCACATGCCGGAGCCACCGAGGGACATGTTGATGACGTCCGCCGGGTTCGGGTTGGCCGGCACGCCCGCCACCGTGCCGCCGGCAGCCCACACGACCGCGTCGGCGATGTCGGACAGCGAGCCGCCGCACTTGCCGAGCACGCGGATCGGCTGGACCTTCGCGTTCGGCGCCACACCGACGACGCCCTGGGAGTCGGCCACGGCCGCGACGGTGCCCGCCACGTGGGTGCCGTGCCACGAGGAGTCGGAGGCACCGGCGGTGCCGCACTCGCCGGCGGCGTACCAGTCGCCCTCGTCACGCGGATTGGAGTCGCGGCCACCGCCGTCGCGCGCCGCCGCGCTGTCGGAGATGAAGTCGTAGCCGGGCACGACGTTGCGGTCGAGATCCGGGTGGGAGGTGATGCCGGTGTCGATGACGGCCACGGTCGCACCGGAGCCCGTCGTGCGATCCCACGCCCCGGGGACCCGCATGCCGTGGCTGCCGGTGAAGCCCCACTGCTGCGAGTAGAGGGCGTCCACGGGGCTCAGGCCGGTGGCGGTGAGGATGGCGTCCGGCTCCACGGCCTCGACCGCCCCGGAGGCCTTCAGGTCGGCCATGAACTTCGCGGACTCGGCCTGATCCAGCTTGCGGTCCGCCGTGATCACGCGGGAGCCGAGCGCGGTCTCACGCAGCTCCTTCACGGAGACTCCGGCCTCCTTCGCGGCCTTGCCCCAGGCGTTCGCGCGGCCCTTCGCGTGGGCATTGGCGGCGGTCTCCTTGTAGGTGACGATGAAGGAGTCGTAGCCGTCGGCGTTCGGGTCCTCGGCCTGCGCCGCCGCCAGGGGTGAGGCGGCGGTCGGGCTGGCTGCGGGTGCGGCGGGGGCGCCGCCGGAGGGGGCCGCGAGCGCGGGGGACGA
>NZ_RBLN01000152.1:0-5228 GCF_003989405.1 Micrococcus sp. HSID17227
TGCGGGAGCTGCTCGCGCGCACGGCGGAGCGGGCGCCGCGCCTGGGCTGCTTCGGGCTGCACGAGTGGGCGATGGCGTACCGCTCGGACGTGCACGGGGTGCGGCACTCCCAGCTGCCGCTGCGGCTCGGGGCCGAGGGGACGGACGCGGTGGTGGAGGGCTCGCGGATCCGGTGCACGCACTTCGACGCGTTCCGGTTCTTCGCGCCCGAGGCCCGCGACCGCAACGAGGGCGACGACGGCGTCCTGCCCACGCGCGCCGGGATGCGGGAGATGGAGCAGCCCGGCTGCCTGCACGCGGGGATGGACCTGTACAAGTGGGCGTACAAGCTGGTGCCGGTGGTCGACTCGGACCTGCTCGCGGACTGCTTCGACCTCGCGTGGGACATCCGCCGGCTGGACATGGAGGCCTCGCCGTACGACCTGACCAGGGTGGACGACCTCTCCGACGGGCGCGGCGGCTACGCGGCCGTGCGGATCGAGGAGCCGGCCGGGCGTGCCGAGTACGCGCGGCGACAGCGCGAGTTCGCCGAGCGGGGGCAGGCGCTGCGGGCGCGGCTGTTGGCAATGTTGGACGCGGCCGTGGGGGCGGCCCCCGGGACCCGGCCGGACACCGAGTGGACTTCCAGCGCGCGTCCATGATTACGATGGCTTCCACACAGGCTGTGAGGCGCATCACTCGCGTCATCCGGTGACCGCCCCGGCCCTCTCCGCACCGAACGACTCGAGGACCTGACGTGACCAGAACCGTTCCAGCTCGCCGCCGCACCACGCTCGCCGCCGCCGTCGCGGCCGTCTCACTCGCCATCACGGCCGCCGCCCCCGCGCTCTCCGCACCCGGCAACGGCAACGGCAACGGCAAGGGGTCCGTATCGCAGGGCCAGGCCCGCTCCAACGACCTCTCCGCCACGCGCGGCAACAAGGTCAACGACGCCGCCGCGCTTGCGCCGCACCTCGTGGGCCAGACGCTGGACTGGGAGGCCTGCGACTTCGGCAGCGAGAGCCTCAACGCCCGGTTCAACGCGATCCCCGGCACCGCGTGCGCCGACGTCACGGTGCCCCGCGACTGGAAGAACCCCGAGGACGGCCACACCATCACCCTGCGCGCGGCCAAGACCGAGACCTCGAAGGGCAACCCGGAGCGCCAGGGCATCGCGCTGGTCAACCCCGGCGGCCCGGGCGGCTCGGGCCTGCCCTGGGGTCCCGCCATGGCCGAGCGCGCCCCGGAGCTCGCCGAGCAGTACGACTTCATCGGCTTCGACCCCCGCGGCGTGGGCCAGTCCACCGCCCTGGAGTGCACCTACACGCCAAACCCCGAGCACGACGTGTGGCAGGACACGAAGGCCCAGGTCGACGCGTGCCTCGAGAACGAGCTCACCCCGTACATCACCACCGAGCAGACCGTGTACGACATGGACTTCATCCGCGCCGTCCTGGGCGAGGAGAAGACCTCCTACATCGGCTACTCGTACGGCACCTGGCTGGGCAGCTGGTACCAGCGCGTCTTCCCCCAGCACACGCACCGGTTCCTGCTGGACTCCGCCGTGGACATCTCCCGCGACGGCCTCCAGACCACCTGGGACCTGCAGCCGCGCTCCCGCGACCGCCAGTTCCAGGACGCGATGCTCCCCTACGTGGCCCGGCACGATGAGCTCTACTTCCTGGGCGACGACCCGATGCAGATCCGGGAGCGCTGGGAGGACGGCGGCGGCACCCGCACGCAGCTCGGCATGATCGTCGCCGGCTCGTTCCTGCTGCCGGCCATGTACGACACCTCCCAGTACATGAGCGCCGGGGCGGTCATCGCCGCCTACATCCGCATCATGGAGTCCGAGGCCGCGGCCACGGACCCCGCGGGGCAGCGCACCCAGATCGAGCGCATCCTGGCCGAGGCCCGTGCGTCGCTGCCGACCGAGGAGCGCGACTCCTTCGACCGCTTCGCCGACCGCGGCCTGGAGACCGTGGGCGAGCGCGAGCAGCTCGTCGCCGCCACCCAGGCCGGAGACGCCGTCACCTTCGAGGGCGCGTTCTCGGCGATCCGGTGCCAGGACGGCCAGTGGAACACCTCGCAGGGCTACTGGACCTCGTGGGTGGACGACCTCGGCCGCAAGGCCCCGTGGATCGGTGTGCTGATGGGCCCGTCGGAGTGCATGTACTGGCCCGCCCAGACCTCCATGCCCTCCCAGCCCGGCGGCAAGGGCGCCCCGAGCACCGTGATCGTGCAGTCCGAGCTGGACGCGGCGACCCCGTACGAAGGCGGCCACCGCGCCGCCGGCGTGCTGCGCAACACGTCCCTCATCTCCGTGGACAACGAGGGCACTCACGGCCTGTTCCCGTACGGCACCGAGTGCGTGGACGCGCCCATCCGTGACTACTTCCTGACCGGCGCCCAGCCGGCCGAGAAGTCACTGTGCGACGCCGTCCCGCTGCCGCTCGAGACCCAGCCGGTCCAGGTGGCTGGGACCCCGACCCACAAGGGCGACATCAAGATCTCGATGCGCACCGACGCCGTGCGCGAGGCCAACCGCATCACCCACGACGCGATCGAGCGTCAGCTGATCGACTCCCGCGCGGTGACCCCGGACGTCGAGGCCTTCCTGGAGGACTGACGGCCCGGGCACCCGGAACCCGGTCCGCCCCCGACGGCCCGGCGGCTCCCCCGCGGAGACGCCGGGCCGTCGTCGCGCCCGGGGCGGCCCTACAACGCTGGTTGAGTTGTCGCGGGTGCTCCCGCCCCACACCCCCGACAACTCAACCCGCGATGGGCATCCGGAGGGGTGGCGTCGACGCCGAGGCCGATAGCCTCGCGCCATGATCCTGCACATCACCCTCCCGGAGGACTGGGCCGCCGCGCGTCGCACCGGCCGCTACACGGCGTCGACGCGCGGCGCCTCGATCGACGACGTCGGCTTCCTCCACGCCTCCGACGACGCCGCCCAGGTGGGAGTGGTCGGCGCGGCGATCTACCCGGACCGGCCGGACGCGTTCGTCTGCAGCCTGGACGAGGACGAACTGGCGGGGGCCGGCCTGTGGGTGCGGCGCGAGCCGGGAGACCCCTCCGATCCCCACTCGGCCGAGTTCCCGCACGTCTATCCGGGCGAGGCCGTCTCCGGGCACATCCCGTGGTCGATGCTCGCCCCCGTGACCGACCCACGGGCGGAAGCCCGCGTGCACCGCGAAGACTCGGCCGAGGCCGCTGCGCTGCTCGACGCCGGGTGGAGCGTGCGCTCCCGCTCCTGGGGCGCGCGCCTCCACCTCGACGACGACGCCGACCTGGCGCCCTACCGTGGCCACGTCGCGGCGGCCGAAGCGCGGGGAATCGAGGTCCGGAGACTGACCGCCGTCGACCTGCCTGCCCTGCGCGCCCTCGACGAGGAAGCGGCTCCCCGATTCCCGCACACCGACGGCTCCCGTCACGAGCCGCTGCCGGACGACCTCGAGGCCCGACTGTCCACCCCAGAGGGGCTCACCGTGGGGGCCTTCGAGGGAGGCGTGCTCATCGGATTCACCCTGACGTTCCGCTCCCCTGACCGGTGGGAAGTCGACCGCACCGCGGTCGCGGCCGAGCACGAGAACCGCGGCGTGGCGAAGGCCGTCAAGGCGGCGACCGTCCTGGCGACCCATGCCCGCGGTGGGCGCGAGTGGGGCACCGGCGGCGCCGAGGCCAACGCGGCGTCCCTGCGGACGAACACGGCCCTCGGGTTCCGTCTCGAACCTGCCTGGCTCGGGCTGACCCCGCCCATGACGTGGGAGGAGTTTGTGCGGGCCCCGGCGTCAAGTTCCCTTGACGACAAGGTCACTTGACTGTCAAGCTTGCTTCACAACGTCCGGTCGGACGCCCCCCAGGGCCTCCGAGGCGGGCCGGGCCACCGGCCCAGGGCATCGACCACAGGAGGGCCCCATGACCGCGAACCACTCCCGCCATACCGCCGCCGCAGCGGACGGGCAGGGCGCCGCGGCGGAGCACGCCGGCACCGCCACCACCGATCCGCGCCGGGACACCCGCCCCCGCTGGGGCCGCTCCTCCCGTCTGGGCGGCGGATCCGGGCGACTGATCCTCGTCAGCCTCGTGGCCGGCGTCGTCATCGCCCTGCTGATCGGGGCCGCGGCCTACGGTCTGGCCTCGAGCCAGGGCGACGCCGATCCCCGCTTCCCGGCGGTCATGGGCGCGGTCATGGCGGCGTCGGCGCTCCCGGCCGGCGCAGCCCTTGCCTGGCTGTTCCTCGTGGACCGCACCACCCTGCGCGGCGCCGTCCGGGACACCGAGGAGACCATCGAGGGCCGGTGGCTCGAGAGGGCGCAGTCCGGCGCGTTCGGCGACCTGCTCGTGGTGCTGGGGCTGGGCACGTTCGTCGTCGCCCTGGCGGGGTGGCAGCTCAGCCTCCCCCTCGTGGGCGCCGGGCTGCTCCTCTTCGCGGGCGCCTCGGTGGCCGTCCGCTACGCGCTCCAGAAGCGCCGGGGCTGAGCCGTGGAGAACACCATCCCCGACGAGCGTGCCCGCCTCGGCTGGTCGCAGCAGCGGCTCGCCGACGAGCTCGGCGTCTCCCGGCAGACCGTCATCTCTCTCGAGAAGGGCCGCTACGACCCCTCGCTCCCCCTCGCCTTCCGCCTCGCGGCCGTGTTCGGGCGGCGGATCGAGGACCTGTTCACCCCAGACGGCAACGCGGGTTGAGCTGTCGCGGGTCCGGGCGCCCAGCACCCGTGACAAGTCAACCCGCGTTGAGCCCGGGTCGGCGCGGGGCATGAGAGGCTGGGGCCATGGATCGAGAGCTGCGCACCCCTCCGGAGCTGGAGGGCGTGGACTGGCACGACGACGCCCCGCGTCGCCCCCGTCCGATCGTCACCCTGGTGGCGTGGATCGCCATCCTGGGCCTGGTCCTCAGCGTGGGCGCCGGGATCTTCTCGGCCTTCTGACGCGTCACCGCCGGCCGCCGCCCGACCCGCCCCGGCCTCAGCGCACGTCGCCGTCCACGTAGCGCCAGATCCCGTCCTCACGGCGGAACCGGCTGACCTCATGGAGTCGGAACCGCCCCTCGGCCCCCGCGCCGACGGCCACGAACTCCACGGTCCCGGCGTCCTGGAACGGCCCGCCGTCCCGCACCTCCAGCACCGCCAGGCGGGTGAACCGCGGCGCCTGTTCCCCCGCGGCCGGCAGCAGCTCGGCCGCGGTGGGCCGATGCTCGGGAGCCCAGGTCGCGGCGAGGTAGTCGGCCATCGCCCGGGCCTCTG
>NZ_RBLN01000153.1:0-5364 GCF_003989405.1 Micrococcus sp. HSID17227
CCTCCGGTCCCGTCGTCGACGGGAACGGACGACGCCGAGTGGTGGACCTCGCCGGGGACGGAAGGGGCGGGGGAGGGGAGCTTCATGCCCCCAGTGTGGCGCACCGCCCGGCTCAGGACGAGTCAGCGGCCCACGTGCGCGCTCACGCGGAGCGCAGGCCGCCCTGCCACAGGGCGGCGAACGGCGTGCGGCCCTCCACCGCCTGCGCGATGCCGGCTCCCACGAACTCCTTGGCGCGGCGCGCGGCCTCGAGCGTGGTGGCACCCTTGGCCAACTCGGCGGTGACGGCCGCGGCGAGCGAGCAGCCCGCACCAGAGACGCCGGACTGGCCGATCTTCGGGGCGGAGAGCACCTCCACGGTGTCCCCGTCCACGAACACGTCCACGGCGTCCGGGCCGGGCAGGTGCATCCCGCCCTTGGCCAGGACGGCCGCGCCGGAGATCTCGTGGATGCGCCGAGCGGCCGCCGTCAGGTCCTCGACCGAGCGCACGGTCATGCCGGAGAGCTGCTCCGTCTCGAAGTGGTTCGGGGTGGTGAACGTGGCCAGCGGCAGCAGCTCGGCCTTGAGCGCCTGGTCCGTGTCCAGGGCGTGGCCCGGCTCCTGGCCCTTGCAGATGAGCACGGGGTCCAGGACCACGTGGTCCCACTCGGCGCGGCGCAGGGCCGCGGCCGAGGTGCGGATGACCTCCGGGGAGCCCTGCATGCCCAGCTTCACGGTGCGCAGCCGCTCCGGGTAGTCACCCTGGATGGCGTCGAGCTGCTGCTGGAGGATCTCGGTGGGCACGGGGAAGAAGCGGTGGTTCCAGTCGTCCTCCGGGTCGAAGGAGACGATGCAGGTCAGCGCCACGATGCCGAAGACGCCGAGTTCCTGGAACGTCTTGAGGTCGGCCTGGGCGCCGGCGCCGCCGGTGGCCTCGGACCCGGCGATGGTCAGGGCGAGCGCGGGGGCGGAGGCGGAGTGCTGGGGGGAGTGAGCGGTCTGGGGCATGCGCCCATGGTAGGACCGACCCCGGACGGGAAGCGCCCGACGGCCGGCGGTGTTCACCGGGGAACGAGGGTCCTCGGACCCGGAGCGTCCGCCCGGGCGCCCCGAGCGACCCGCGAAGGACGGGGACGGACGTGCTCGAGTTCCTCACCGGCACGGGCCTGGCCACCTCGGCCGGGCTCAACGCCTACATCCCCCTGCTCGCCCTGGGTCTGCTGGACCGGTTCACGGGGCTCGTCGACCTGCCCGCGGGCTGGACGTGGCTCGCCGCCGACGCCTCCCTCTGGATCCTCGGCGTCCTGCTCGCGCTCGAGCTCGTCGCGGACAAGATCCCCGGGGTGGACGCGGTCAACGACGTCGTCCAGACGGTCGTGGGAGCCGACACGGTCACGGTGGGGGCCGCCGCGCCCGTGCTCTCGGCGGCCGAGGACGTCTCGGCGGCCGGCCTCGTCGCGGCCGCGCTGTTCCTGCCGGTGCTGGTCGCCGTGCTGGTGGTCGCCGTCGTCGTGGGCCTGTGGCTGCTGGCCCGGCGGTTCCGCGACCGGCGGACGCGAGGCCGTGCCGCGGCCGTGCCGGGTGGACCAGAATGGACGGCATGATCCTCATCAACCTGAAGTTCACCGTCCAGCCCGAGCGTGCCGACGAGTGGATGGACGCCGTCGCGAAGTACACCGCGGACGTGCGCTCCGAGCCCGGCAACCTGTTCTTCGAGTGGTACCGCCCGGTGGAGGGCGGCCCGAACGAGTACTTCCTGCTCGAGGGGTTCACGGACGAGGGAGCGCAGGCCCACGTCGCGTCCCCGCACTTCCAGGAGGGCCTGGACGCGATGCGCCCGCTGCTGGCGAGCACGCCCCAGATCATCTCCGAGCAGGTCGGTGCGGAGGGCTTCGGCCCGATGGGCGAGCTGCAGATCGACTGAGCCCGCCCCCGGCCAGAGGAGGCGACGGCGCCCGCGTCACGAGCGTGACGCAGGGCGCCGTCCCTGTATCCGGGGTCACACCCTGGCTACGGTGAGCGCATGAGCGCCGAGCAGAACAGCACCCAGACCCCCGGCCACCGCGCCGCCCACGTCCCTGCCGGCCAGGATCTCGGTCACCGCTGGTCCACCCGCGAGGCCGATCACGACGATCCGGCGGACCGCCGCGCCGTCCGCCAGATCGCCGAACTCGCCTTCGCGTCCACGGCCGAGGCCGACCTCGTCGAGGAGCTCGCCGGCGGCGCGGAGGGCTGGCTGCCCCAGTACTCCCTCGTGGCCATGACCGCCGCGATCCCCGGCACGGACCTGCAGTCGGACCCGATGGGCTACGGCACCCTGGTCCGGGCCCACATCGACGACGCCCAGGTGCTCGCCCTCGCCCCGCACGGCGTCCTGCCCGAGCATCAGGGCGAGGGCGCCGGCACCGCGCTCGTCAACGCCCTGCTGCAGAAGGCGCAGGCCGACGGCGAGGAGGTCGTGGTGGTCTACGGCTGGCCCGAGTACTACGCGAAGTTCGGCTTCCACCGGGCCTCCGAGCACGGCGTGCACGCGGCCTTCGCCCGGCAGCCCGATGCGCTACAGGTCCTCACGCTCCAGGACGGCGCGGAGGTGCCGGCCGGCGAGTTCCGCTACCCGCCCGCGTTCGGGGCGGAGAACGCGCAGGTCGCCGGCCGTTGAGAGCCCGGCGTCAGCCCAGGAGTCGGCGCACGGCGGCGAGCGTCCGCTCGGCCTCGGCCGGCTCGGCCGTGAGCCGCGCGATGACCTCCGCGAGGTCCGCGCGCAGGCCGGCATCGGCGTCGTCGGCCGGGGCGTGGAGCCACGCCCGCAGGGCGCGGGTGTGGACGGCCACCACGGCCGCCGCCAGCCCGACGGCGACCCCGCCGCGCGCGGGCGTGTCCGGCAGGGCCGTGGCGAGCCAGCCGGAGAACAGCTCCGTGTAGCGGTGCGAGGTGAGCAGCTCGCGCGTGCGCAGCGACTGGGAGCCGCGCAGCAGGCGGGAGCGCGCCCGGGCCCGGTCCGGATCGGCGGTGTGATGCCGGAAGACCTGGAGGACCGCCTCCTCCAGGGCCTCCCGCACGCCGAGGGAGGTGCCGCGCAGGAAGTCGTCCAGGCGGGCGAGCAGCGCCGCGTGGTCGGCGAAGACCACCTCCTCCTTCCCGCCGAGGTGGCGGAAGAAGCTGGCCCGGCTCATGCCGGCCTGGCGGGCGAGCTGGTCGGCCGTGACGGCGTCGTAGCCCTCGCGGTCCAGCAGGTGGATCAGGGCGGTGAGGGTGTCCTCGGCGGGCGTCGTCATGCGGGCCATGGTGCCACGGGCGCGGAGAGGAGGTGAGACTGCGTCTGATTCTGTGAGATGGCGTGTCAGTTGGTGTAGGGTGATGGCGGACACACCCATCTCTCCGACCCCGCCCGGGAGGCCACCATGACCGAGACCCTGCCCACCGTCGAGCCCGAGTACGACGTCGCCACGCCGCTGGACACCGACTTCTACCTCGCGCTCGCGGACGTCTCCGACGCCGAGAAGGATGTGTGGCGTCGGGCCCGCGCCTTCGCGCTCGAGCCGGACGTGCTGCCCCGGATCCGGGAGGCGTGGGACCGCCACGAGTACCCGCTGGACCTCGTGGCCCGCCTGGGGCAGGCCGACCTGCTGCGCGACGGCGTCCCCGTGGACGGGCTGCCCGACGTCTCCCGCGTTGCAGCGGGCCTGGCCATGATGGAGCTCTCGCGCCTGGACGGCTCGATCGCCACGATGACGGGCGTGCAGGGCGGTCTGGCCATGCGCTCGATCCAGCTGTGCGGCAGCGAGGAGCAGCGTGCCGAGCACCTGCCGGCCATGGCGCGCGGCGAGCTCTACGGCGCCTTCGCGCTCACGGAGCCGACCCACGGCTCCGACTCCGTCTCGCTGGAGACCCGCGCCGAGCGCGTCGACGGCGGCTGGCGGCTGCACGGGCACAAGAAGTGGATCGGCAACGGGGCCGCCGGCGGCGTGACCGTGGTGTGGGCGCGCAGCGCCGAGGACGAGAAGGTCCGCGGGTTCATCGTGCGCCAGGAGTCCGAGGGCTACACGGCCGAGGTCATCAAGGGCAAGGTCGCGCTGCGGGCCATCGACCAGGCCCACATCACCCTCGACGGCGTCTTCGTGCCCGACGCCGACGTCCTGCCCGAGGCCCGCTCCTTCAAGGACACCTCCCGCGTCCTCTTCGCCACGCGCGTGGGCGTCGCGTGGTCCGCCCTCGGGAAGGCCGTGGGCTGCTACGAGGCGGCGGTGCAGTACGCGGGGCAGCGCATCCAGTTCGGCCGGCCGCTGGCCGCCGCCCAGAGCGTGCAGACCCGCCTGGCCGAGATGCTCTCCCAGCTCACCCAGGTGCAGCTGCTCGTGCTGCGTGCGACCCGGCTCGAGGACGAGGGCCGGCTCACCGGGCCGATGGCGTCCATGGCCAAGTACTCGGCGACGCGCGCCGCGCGGTCCATCGCCGCGAACGCGCGCGACCTGCTCGGTGGCAACGGCATCCTCATCCAGAACGAGGTGGCTCGCCACTTCGCGGACATCGAGGCGATCCACACCTACGAGGGCACCGAGACCGTGCAGGGGCTGATCATCGGCCGCGAGATCACGGGGGTCGGCGCGTTCGTGTGAGATGACGCGAGCGGGGGCGGCGTGAGCCAGAGATTTCTGCTGGTACGCACGCCCCCCTGCCGCCGATTCGTCTGGCTCGGCGGCCGAATCGTCTGGCTCACGCAGGCAGAGGGAGCCGCAGGTGGGCGGCGAGGTCGCGCAGCAGGGCGGTGAGGCCGCGCCGAGTGAAGACGCTGGCGGTCACGCGCAGCACGATCCACCCCTCGGCCTGCATCCGGCGGTCGCGCTCGATGTCACGGCGCCACTGCTGCGGGTCCGTCCGGTGATGATCGCCCTCGTACTGCACGCAGACGTGGGCCTCGCGCCACACCAGGTCCGGCCGGACGGTGGACCCGTCGCTCAGCAGCAGCAGCGGATTCACCTCCGGCTCCGGCACACCCGCGTCGGCCAGCGCCAGTCGGAGGAGCGTCTCGGCCCTCGAATCCGCGCCGTTCCTGAGCAGCGGCAGGGCCGCTCGCAGGGTCCGCGTCCCTCGCCTCCCTCGCACCCGCAGCACCTCCGCCTCCAGATCACGCACGGTGCACCGCGGATGCTCGCCGGGACGACGCCGGCCCGCCGGGCCGTCAGCCCGTTGCAGCAGGCTGTCCCCGGCGGCGACGACGTCGGCCAACGGCAGACCCAGCTGCGCCAGCGCCGCCCAGGTGGCGGCCGGCGTCGTGATCCGCACCCCGGCACGCACCAGCACGGGGTCCTGCGGGTGCAGCTCATGCCCGACGACGCCGCTGCGGCGCGGCGCCCCGCCCTCGGCCCGCGTGCGCGCCAGATGGA
>NZ_RBLN01000154.1:0-5250 GCF_003989405.1 Micrococcus sp. HSID17227
GGCGCGCGCCCGGTCCCCCGCGGCCAGGCGCGCGGCCACGGCCCGGACCTGGCCGGCGTCGACCTCGCGGACCCGGGCGAGGGAGGCCGCCAGGTCCACGTACTCCCCCGTGACCAGCTCGGCCCGTCCCAGCCGGGACATGCGGGCGCCCGTGGACTCCATGCCCAGCACGGTGCCGCCGCAGATCTGCCCGTGGGCGCGCGCGAGCTCCTCCCCGGTGACGTCGGCCTCGGCCATCCGGTCCAGCTCGGCCTCCATCAGCGCGGCCACCTCGTCCACCCGGTCCGGCTGGCAGCCCGCGTACAGGCCCCAGTAGCCGGCGTCGGAGTACCCGGCGGAGAACGAGTAGGTGTTGTAGGCCAGGCCGCGGCGCTCGCGGATCTCCTGGAACAGCCGCGAGGACATGCCCCCGCCCAGGACGGACTGCATGACGCCCAGGGCGAAGCGGTCCGGGTCCGTGGTGGACAGCGAGCGGCCGCCGACGAGGACGTTGGCCTGCTCGACCGCCTTGGTGACGGTGTGCGTGCCGGTCCGCACCCGCGAGGCCGCGGCCCCGGCGGTGTCCACGGCACGACGCGGGGCGGGCAGGGCCCCCTGGGTGAGCTCCCAGCCCGAGGCGCGCAGGGCGGCGAGGACGAGGCGGCAGACCTCGTCGTGGTCGAGGTGGCCGGCGGCGGTGACGACGAGCTCGTCCGGGCGGTACCAGTGCGTGTAGTGCCCCACCACATGGTCGCGGGTGACGGCCCGGATCGTCTCGGGCGTGCCGCCGATCGGCCGGCCGAGGGGGTGGCCGTCCAGCATGACCTCGGCGAGCTTCTCGTGGGCCACGTCCACGGGGTCGTCCGCGTCCATGGCGAGCTCCTCGAGGATCACGCCGCGCTCGGTCTCGAGCTCGTCCGGGTCGATCAGGGAGGAGGTGAGCATGTCCGTGAGGACCTCCACGGCCATCGGCAGGTCCTCGTCCAGCACGCGGGCGTGGTAGACGGTGGACTCCTTGGCCGTGCCGGCGTTGGACTCCCCGCCCACGCGGTCGAAGGCGGCCGCGATGTCCATCGCGGTGCGCGTGGGAGTGCCCTTGAAGAGCAGGTGCTCGAGGAAGTGCGTGGCGCCGTAGCCCTCGGGCGACTCGTCACGGGACCCGACGGCCACCCAGTAGCCGATGGTCACCGAGCGCTGGTCCGGCATGGCCTCGGTGAGCACGCGGACGCCGCCGGGCAGCACGGAGCGGCGCACCACGGAACCGTTGCCCTCGTCCGCCAGCACGCCGTCGAAGTCCAGGGGGATCTCACGGTGAACACTCATGACGGCCATTCTCGCCCATGCGCGACGACGGCGCCGCACCACTCGCGGGGAGGGTGCGGCGCCGTCGTGGTCACCGGGCCGGGCGGGGCGGATCAGGCCTCGATCTGCGAGGACTCGATCGCGTCCGCGGTCTCGGCCAGGGCGTCGGACTCCGCCACCACCGGGGAGAGGGACAGCTTGCCGCGGTCGTCGATCTTGGTGATCTCGACCTGGACCTTCTGGCCCACGCCGAGCACGTCCTCGACGTCGTCCACGCGCTTGCCCTCGTTGAGCTTGCGCAGCTCGGAGATGTGCAGCAGGCCGTCCTTGCCCGGGGTGAGCGAGACGAACCCGCCGAACGTGGTCAGCTTCACCACGGTGCCGAGGTAGCGCTCACCGACCTCGGGGACCTGCGGGTTGGCGATCGCGTTCACCGCGGAGCGCGCGGCCTCGGCCGAGGCGCCGTCGGTGGCGCCGATCAGCACGGTGCCGTCGTCCTCGATGGTGATGTCCGCGCCCGTGTCGTCCTGGATCTGGTTGATCATGGCGCCCTTGGGGCCGATGACCGCGCCGATCTTGTCCACCGGGATGCGCACGGAGATGATCCGCGGGGCGGTGGGGGCCATCTCGTCCGGGGCGTCGATGGCGGCGTTCAGCACGGACAGGATGTGCAGGCGCGCCTCGCGGGCCTGCGTCAGGGCGGCGGCCAGCACGGAGGCCGGGATGCCGTCCAGCTTGGTGTCCAGCTGGATCGCGGTGACGAACTCCGCGGTGCCGGCCACCTTGAAGTCCATGTCGCCGAACGCGTCCTCGGCGCCGAGGATGTCGGTCAGGGCCGCGTACTGGGTCTGGCCGCCCACCTCGGCGGAGACCAGGCCCATGGCGATGCCGGCCACGGGCGCACGCAGCGGCACGCCCGCGTTCAGCAGGGACAGGGTGGAGGCGCAGACGGAGCCCATCGACGTCGAGCCGTTGGAGCCGAGGGCCTCGGAGACCTGGCGGATCGCGTAGGGGAACTCCTCGCGGGCCGGCAGCACGGGCACGAGGGCGCGCTCGGCGAGGGCGCCGTGGCCGATCTCGCGGCGCTTCGGGGAGCCCACGCGGCCGGTCTCGCCGGTGGAGTACGGCGGGAAGTTGTAGTGGTGCATGTACCGCTTGGTCGTCTCCGGCGCCAACGAGTCGATCTGCTGCTCCATCTTGAGCATGTTCAGCGTGGTGACGCCCATGATCTGGGTCTCGCCGCGCTCGAAGATGGCGGAGCCGTGCACGCGGGGCAGGACCTCCACCTCCGCGGTCAGCTTGCGGATGTCCGTCAGGCCGCGGCCGTCGATGCGCACCTGGTCGGTGAGGATGCGGCGGCGCACGATCTGCTTGGTGAGGGAGCCGTAGGCCTTGGCGATCTCGCCCTTGCGCTCGGCGAAGTCCTTGCCCTCGCCGGCGAGCTCCTCGAGCACCTCGAGCAGGTAGGCGTCCGAGGCCGACTCGCGCTCCTGCTTGTCGCCGATGGAGAAGATCTCGGTCAGGCGGTCCGTGGCGAGCTTCTCGACGGCGGCGTAGGCGTCGTCCTGGTAGTCCTGGAACACGGGGACGTCCACCGGGTCCTTGCCGGCGCGCTTGACCAGGTCGGCCTGGGCCTCGCACAGGGCGCGGATGAAGGGCTTGGCGGCCTCGAGGCCCTCGGCCACGATCTCCTCGGTGGGCGCCTGCGCGCCGCGCTCCTTGACCAGGGTCCAGGAGTCCGGGGTCGCCTCGGCCTCGACCATCATGATGGCGACGTCGTCGCCCACCACACGGCCGGCCACGGCCATGTTGAACACGGCGCCCTCGAGCTGGGAGTGCTTCGGGAACGCGACCCACTGGCGCGTGCCGGAGCCGTCGTCCATGAGGGCCATGCGCACGCCGCCGATGGGGCCGGAGAACGGCAGGCCGGACAGCTGCGTGGACAGGGAGGCGGCGTTGATGGCCACCGTGTCGTAGATCTCGTCCGGGGCGATCGAGGTGACGGTCACGACGACCTGGACCTCGTTGCGGATGCCCTTGACGAACGCCGGGCGCAGCGGGCGGTCGATCAGGCGGCAGGTGAGGATCGCGTCCGTGGACGGGCGGCCCTCGCGGCGGAAGAACGAGCCGGGGATGCGGCCCGCGGCGTACATGCGCTCCTCGACGTCCACGGTCAGCGGGAAGAAGTCGAAGCCCTCGCGGGGCGACTTGCCGACGGTGGTGGCGGACAGCATCGACGTCTCCTCGTCGATGTAGACCATGGCGGCGCCGGCGGCCTGCTGGGCGAGGCGCCCGGTCTCGAAGCGGACGGTGCGCTTGCCGTACGAGCCGTTGTCGATGACGGCCTCGGCGAAGGTGATCTCAGGACCCTCCATGAGGGCCTCCTTTCAGGTGGACGGCGCCGCAGGCGTCCCTGTCCCCCTGGTCTTCGATCGAGGCCCTCGGCATCCCGCCGTGCGGCGGGGTCCGGGAGCCACTGTCGAGGACCGCGAGCGATGGGCGCGGAGCCGTCGGGTGTGTCGATGATGCGGGGATGCGCGCCATGGCGCGCCGGAGTGCCGCAGGCTGCGGCGATCTCTCCCCCGGGACACACTACGTGCGTCCGGGGGCAGACGAAAGGCGGCGCCGGCGCTCGCGGGTCTCCCGCGGGCTCCGGCGCCGCCTCCTCAGGTCACTTGCGCAGGCCGAGGCGCTCGATCAGCGCGCGGTAGCGCTCGATGTCGACCTTCTGCAGGTAGCCGAGCATGCGACGACGGCGACCGACCAGGGCCATCAGGCCGCGACGGGTGTGGTGGTCGTGCTTGTGCTCCTTGAGGTGCTCGGTCAGGTCCTTGATGCGGCGGGACAGGACCGCGATCTGCACCTCGGGGGAACCGGTGTCGCCCTCGTGGGTGGCGTACTCCTTGATGATCTGCTGCTTGACAGCGGGATCCAGGGCCATGGTGGGCCTCCTTCACTTCGGTACCGCGAACACGGGCCGCGCCCCGCCGGGGCGGACGACGCGGGGCCCACCCCACCGCGGACTGCAGGGAGGCCGAGGGTCGAGTCTACCGCATCGCCTACCCTGGCCCGGTGAGCACCCCACCGGTCCCCCACTCCCCGGCCCCGTCGTCGTTCCCCCTCCGGCCGCCCGCGCCGCCCCTGGATCTGCCGCTGATCGGCCACGGCTACCCCGCGCTGCTGCGCACGCCGCGGGCCCGATGGTGGAACCCGCTCGCGTCCTTCGGCCTCGTGCTGGCCGGCCTGGTGGGCCTCCTCGTGCTCGGGGGCGTGCTGGGCGCTCTCGCCCTGATCGCCACGTCCGGGCCCGCGCTGCTCGGCGCGGCCGACCCGACGGACGTGACCGACCTCGACCTGTACTCCGCGCCCATGGTGCTGCTGAACAACCTCCTGCTCGCCGCGCTGATCGGGGTCGCGCTGCTGGCCGTGGCGCTGGGCCACCCCGTCGCCGCCCGCTTCGTCCACTCGGTCGAGGGCCGCGTGCGCTGGCGCTGGCTGGCGCGCTGCGTCGTCGTGCTGACGCCGCTGTTCCTCGCCTACGTGCTGGGCGCGTGGGCCCTCGACGGCGCCCCCACGGCCCCGCGCGCGCAGGACTGGGTCTGGCTGCTCGTCATGGCGTTCGTGCTCACCCCGTTCCAGGCCGCGGGCGAGGAGTACCTGTTCCGCGGGTGGCTGCTGCTGGCCGTCGGCACGTGGATCCGCCGGCCGGTCGTGGCCGCCGCGGTCACCGCGGTGCTCTCGGCGGCGACCTTCTCGCTCGCCCACGGCTCGCTCGACCCGTGGATCCTGCTGGACCTCGCCGCGTTCGCCGTCGCCGCCGTCCTGCTCACGTGGCGCACGGGCGGGCTCGAGGCCGCCGTCGCCCTCCACGTGGTCAACAACGTGGTGATCATCGCCGTCGGCACGCTCGTGGGCACCGTCGAGGACAGCTACGTGGGCGCGGAGACCGCCGGCTCCCCGGCGGCCACG
>NZ_RBLN01000155.1:0-5360 GCF_003989405.1 Micrococcus sp. HSID17227
GAGGACGACGACGGCGCCCCGTCCCCGATCCTCGCCGCGGACCACCTGGCGCGCGTGGTGCTGGGGGCCGAGCCGCGCGTCGTGACGCAGCTGGCCGAACGCGTGCTGGCGCCCCTGGACGAGGTGAGCGAGGCGAAGCGGGCGGTGCTGGAGGAGACCCTGCTCGCCTGGCTCACGCACTGGGGCCAGCGGGCGCCGATCGCCGCGGAGCTCGGCGTGCACCCCCAGACCGTGGGGTACCGGGTGGGCCGGCTGCGCGAGCTGTTCGGGGAGGCCCTCGAGGACCCCGACGCGCGGTTCGACCTGGAGATCGTGCTGCGGGCGCGGCGGGACGGGGTCGGGTGAGCGGGGCGGCAGGGGGTGCCGTCTGACGGGGGCCTTCACTAGCGTGGGTGGACCACGCATCCCGACGAGGGACCCCGACGAGAGAAGAGGGACAGTGCCATGACGAACGCCCCGAACCGCGACGAGCTCCCCCTGCCGGACTACGACCACATCCCCAACGGCACGCTGCCGACCCGGATCACCGGCCTCGACGAGTCGCAGGTGGAGCAGCTGCTCGCCTACGAGCGCGCCCACGGCGACCGCCTGCCCGTGGTGCAGGTCCTCGAGACGCGGCTCGAGGCGCTGCGCTCCGGCGCCCAGCCCTCCGGCGATCAGGTGCCGGACACCCCGGAGGTCGGCGGCTCCCGCACCGGCTCGCCCGTGACCCCGGAGACGAGCGGCCCGCCCGTGGAGCCCCTGAGCCGCGGCATCCCGGCCGACCCGCAGCACCCCGGCAACCGCTGAGCCGGCCGGGCGTCGCCTGACAGGGCGGCCCCCCGCGGAACGCGGCCACGACGCCCCGTCTCCTTCCTGTGAGAGGCGACGCGTCGTGGCCGCCTCGCGTTCCGGGCGATCCCGCGGTCCGGCCACGGAGCGCCTGCGAGGGTCCCCGTAGCGTGTTTGTGAGCTGGGTTATATTTCGACACAGCTGCGGCGGGCCTTCGGGCGCTGACGTGCGAGGCTGCCGGATTCCCGGCTGTCCGGCTCCTACTCACGGATGGGTGAAACGGCATGACTGAATTCGAGGACAAGCTTGCGCAAGTGGCTCGGCGAGCCCGCGACTACGCAAGCTCCCTGGACACGGAAGAGGCGACGAAGAACGCGCTCGTCATGCCATTCATCTCGCAGGTGTTGGGCTACGACGTGTTCGATCCCCAGGAGGTCGTCCCGGAGTTCGTCGCAGATCTGGGCCTGAAGAAGGGGGAGAAGATCGACTACGCCATCATGCGGGAGGGGAAGGTCAACATCCTCGTGGAGGCCAAGAAGGTCGGCTCGGAGCTGTCCCTGGCGCACGCGAGCCAGCTGGTGCGCTACTTCCACACCAGTGAAGCGCGGATCGGCGTGCTCACCAACGGGCGGGTGTGGAACTTCTACACGGACCTCGACAAGGCCAACATCCTCGACGAGCGTCCGTTCCTCGTCCTCGATCTTCTGGACATCGACCCGGTCACCGTGCCGAAGCTCGAGCAGCTGGCGAAGGGATCCTTCGATCTCGACTCGGTCATCGCCGCAGCCGAGGAGCTGAAGTACGTATCGGCCATCAAGCGCGAGATTTCTGCCGAGATGGCTGCGCCGAGCGATGAGTTGGTGAAGGTCCTCGCCAAGCGCGTGTACTCCGGGTACATGAACGCCAAGGCGGTGGAGACCTTCACCCGGCTCACCGAGGAGGCTGCGCGCCAGTACATCAACGATCGCGTCAACGCGCGGCTGAAGACTGCCCTGGGCGACCAGGTCGCTCCGGTACTGGCGGCTCCCGCTGAGCCCGTGGCCACCGGCGATCAGACGGTCCTGTCCGACGAGGAGAACGGTCAGGAGGGCCAGCTCAAGCCGGGCGTGGTGACGACCGAAGAGGAGATCGAGGGTTTCCGCATCATCAAGGCGATTCTCGCCGGAATCGTGCCGATGAACCGCGTCTACATGCGCGACGCAGCCTCGTACTGCAGCGTCATCCTGGACGACAACAATCGGAAGCCGATCGCGCGCCTTCACTTCGACGGGAAGGTGAAATATCTGGTGCTGTTCGATGCGGACAAGAACAGGACGCGGGCCGACCTCGAGAACTTGGAGGACATCTACGAATCCGCCGAGGCACTGCGGAGCGTCGTCAGCTCCTACGTCGGGGCCTGAGCGGACTCTGACCCGCCTACTGACCGGATCCGGCCCGCGGGCGGGCAGGACTGTGCCCCGCCGCCGTCGATGCGCCACCCTGGTGCGCACGCCCCGGTGGGACAGACCCGCCGGGCGCCGACCCGAGAGGACGTCATGACCCATCACGAGCGCGACGACCGCCAGGCCCTGGCCGCCGGCGAGACCTACCTGATCCACGTGCTGGAGACCTCCGACCCGCCCGGCAACCCGGACCACTACCGGATCACGGACGCGGTCGAGGCCCACCACGCGTCCACCGGCTCCTACGACGTCGAGGCCGGCGGCCTGGACGCCGCCCGCGAGCTGCTCGCCCGCCACGCCAAGTGAGCGACCGGGGCTGAGACGTCCGGCCGGGCCGCGCCTCACGCGCCCGGCCGGAGCCTCATCCCCAGCACGGTGCGCGCCTCGAGCCCCAGAGCCGCGCGGGCCTCGGGCGCGCCGGTGCGGTCCTCGCCCACCACGGTCATCCCGATCCGCTCGGCCACCCGGCGCGAGGCCGTGTTCTCCGGGTGGATGATCGCCACGAGCTCGTGGTGCCCCAGCACGTCCCGGGCGTGGTCCCGGCAGGCGGCGGCCGCTTCGGTGGCGTAGCCGCGCCCCCACAGGTCGGCCCGCACGTGGTAGCCGACCTCCAGGCGAGGCTCCCCGTTGACCTCCTGCCACGTCAGGCCGCAGTCGCCCACGAAGCCGGGCCCGCCGTCGTCGTGGGTCTCGATGATCCACAGCCCGTGCCCGTCCTGCGCGTACCGGCGCCGGTTGCCCGCGATCCACGCCGCCGCCTCCGCGCGCGTGCGCGGGGCGGGGTAGAAGCGCATCACCACGGGATCGGCGAGGAGGCCGGCCAGGTGGTCGAGGTCGGCGTCGGCCATCTCGCGGAAGCGCAGACGGGCGGTGGGGGCGGGCGGCATGCGCCCAGGCTAGCGGCGGGCGGATGCGCCCCGCCTCTTGTCTGCGCGGGGCCGGGCTGGTCGACTGTGCCCATGCCGCATTCCCTCTCCCTGCGCCCGTTGCGGGTGGATGACGCCGAGGCCATGGCCGCGGTCCTCGCCGACCCGGACCTGTACACGTACACCGGCGGGACGCCGCCGGGCGAGGAGGAGCTGCGGCAGCGGTACGCGATCCTCGCGCGCGGTCGCTCCGAGGACGGCGCGGAGGACTGGGCCAACTGGATCGTGGTGCTGGAGCCGGAGGGCCGGCCGGTCGGCTACGTCCAGGCCACCATCCCCGTGGACGGGGGACCCACGCAGATCGCCTGGCTGATCGGCACGCCGTGGCAGGGCCGCGGGCTGGCGAAGGAGGCCGCCGGCCTCCTCAAGGGCGAGCTGCGGGACCGGGGGGTGCGGCGCCTCGTGGCGGATGTCCACCCCGAGCACACGGCCTCCCAGCGGGTCGCCCAGGCGATCGGCCTGGCGCCGACGGACGAGGTCGTGGACGGGGAGGTCCGCTGGGCCGGGTCCGTGGACGACGGCGGCGGCCCGGTCACCGGCTGATGCCGCGGCGCCGCTCCGGGTAGGAGCCGCCGAGCTCCACGCCCCGCTCGGCCAGGTAGGCCTCCGGGTCCACCGGCTCGCCGTCCACGCGCAGCTCCAGGTGCAGGTGCACGCCGGTGGCGGCGCCGGTCTGCCCGACGCCGGCCAGGTGGTCCCCGGCGGAGACGCGCTGGCCCGCGTCCACCACGGTGGAGTCCGGGGCGGCGTGCAGGTAGCGCCACACGTGGCCGTCCCCGGCGTCCACGGCGAGCAGGTTGCCGCCCGCGTCCCCGCCGGCCTCCACGAATAGGACTCGGCCGTCGGACACCGAGTGGAAGGGCGTGCCCTCCGGCACCCCGCCGAGGTCCACGCCGTCGTGGCGGGTCAGGGCCTCCTCGGACACCCCCGAGGGCACCACGCCCTCGCCGAACGGGTTGGGGCGGGGCCCGAAGCGGGAGGTCACGCGGCCCTGCACGGGCTCGGCGTACCCCTGCGTGTTCACCGTGGGCGGGGCGGGGGTGAAGCCGCCGTTCCAGCGCCGCCGCTCGGCGCCCGCGCCGGCGTCGTCCCGGCCGGCCGGACCGAACGCGAGGACCAGCGCCAGGACGGTCGCGATCAGGGCCAGCGCCCCCACTGCGGCCAGCACGCCCCCGGCCACACCGCTGCCCGGGGAGCCGGCGCCGGGGGTCGGGGTGGTCATCCCCTCAGTCTGTCATGCAGGGTCGGGACGGCCCCGGCCTTCGCCCACGGCATCCCGGCCCGCCACCAGCTCCCGCCCGCGCTCGTAGTCCTCGTCCGCGTTGTAGGTCAGCACGCCCACCACGCGGTCCTGCGCGTCCGTGTACCAGAGAGTGAACCCGCCGGTGCGCTCCACCATGCGGGCCTGCTCGTGGCCGTCGCCCCACGCGGCGTGCTTGAGCGTGTGCTCGCCGATGGTGCTCCAGAACCCGGGCACGGCCTCCCACCGCCGCAGGGACTCCGGGTCCGCCGTCGCCGCGTGGGCCAGCACGGAGGCCTGGCCGGCGCCGCCCGGCACGCCGACCTCGGTGCGGGCCGCGTTGTGCCCGGCGACCTCGCCCCTGCCGAGGGCGTCGCCCCAGTGCTCCACGGGGATCGGCCGGCCGGCCACGGCGTGGTGGGCGCGGGCCACGTCCCCGGCCACCCACACGCCCGGCGCCGCCGCCAGGTGCTCGTCCGCCACGATCCGCCCCTCGTGCATGGTCAGCTCGGAGTCCTCGAGCCACCCGCCCCCCGGCTCGACCCCCACCGCGGCGAGGATCAGGTCCGGGGCGAGCGTGGCGCCGTCGTCGAGGTGGACGGTGCGCGGGGCGCGCACCTGCCCCACCCGCACGCCGGTGCGCAGCTCGACGCCGGCGCCGATCAGCCACTGCGCGATCCGATCGCCCGCCTCGCGGCCGAGCCGCTTCTGCTGCGGCACCTCGTCCGGGGTGACCAGCGTGGTGGCCACCCCGCGCAGGGCCAGGGAGGCGGCCGCCTCGCAGCCGATGAACCCCGAGCCGATCACGACGGCGGAGCGCGCGTGCCCGGCGGAGGCCACCAGGCGGCGGGCGTGGTCGAGAGAGCGCAGCAGGTGCACCTCGGCGTCGTCGTCCGCGACGGGCAGGGGCTTCGGGTGCGCGCCGAGGGCGAGGATCAGGCGCTCGAAGCGGACCGGCTCCTCGCCGACCCGCAGCGTCC
>NZ_RBLN01000156.1:0-233 GCF_003989405.1 Micrococcus sp. HSID17227
ATTCGAGCGTCGATCGACTGCTGTGCGACATCAGTGTCTATCTCACTGGCATGGACGCTAGGCTGACGTACAGCTTCCGAGACCCGTGGTACACGTCTATCAGCATCGTGCGTCGCGTGTCACCCACGGTCCACTACTCTCGTCACAAAATACTACTGTTCAGGGGGGAACACTAGCCGTTCGGCCTTATGTACGCCACGGAGATATGCTTCGAGTAGACGTTTTTTTTTTTT
>NZ_RBLN01000157.1:0-5097 GCF_003989405.1 Micrococcus sp. HSID17227
TCGCTGCTGCGCGGCGCCCTGCCCTGGCCGGAGGCGGGCCGGCTGGACGAGCTCGCCCCCGAGTGCCTGCCCGTGCCGAGCGGGCGCGCCGTCGTCGTGGACTATCCGGCCGTCCACGAGGACACCCCGCCCGTGGTCGCCGCCAAGCTGCAGGAGTTCTTCGGGGCGCGTGTCACCCCCGCCGTGGCGGACGGCCGTGAGCCGGTGGTCCTGCACCTGCTCTCCCCGGCAGGCCGCCCACTCGCCGTGACCGCCGACCTGCCGTCCTTCTGGGCCGGCCCCTACGCGCAGGTCCGCGCCGAGAACCGCGGGCGATACCCCAAGCACCCGTGGCCCGAGGATCCCGCCGCCGCGGAGCCGACCGCCCGGACGAACCGCCGCGCCCGCTGAGAAAGGGGCCCGCGAAACGTGCAGGAATCGCTCCGATGCGTGATGATGGCGGTCACATCCGACTCGCATCGAATGAGGTTCCACTTGTGAGACACGACACGCGGGCACGTCAACGACGCCGGGCCACGCTGGCCGGCGCCGTCGCTGCGGGCGCGCTCATCCTGGCCGGGTGTGCCCCGGCCGAGCAGACGCCCACCCTGACCTGGTACACCAACCCCGACGACGGCGGGCAGGCGAAGATCGCCGCCCAGTGCACCGACGCCGCGAACGGCCGGTACAGAGTCGAGACGTCCATGCTTCCGACGGACGCCGCCTCCCAGCGCGAGCAGCTGACCCGCCGCCTCGCCGCGGGCGACACGTCGATGGACATCATGTCCCTCGACCCGCCGTTCGTCCCCGAGCTCGCCGAGCCCGGCTTCCTGGCCCCCGTGCCGGAGGAGATGCAGGCGTACGCGAAGGACAACGCCCTGGAGGGCGCGCTCGCGGCCGCCAGCTGGAAGGACGAGCTCGTCACGGTCCCGTTCTGGGCCAACACGCAGCTGCTCTGGTACCGCAAGTCGGTCGCCGAGGCCGCGGGGCTGGACATGTCCCAGCCCGTCACGTGGGACCAGCTGATCGAGGCCGCCCGCAGCCAGGACAAGGACCTGGCCGTCCAGGGCGCCCGCGCCGAGTCCATGACCGTGTGGCTCAACGCGCTCATCGAGGGCGGCGGGGAGCAGATCGTCCCCAACGCCGAGGCGCCCACGGACGAGGTCACCACGAACCTCGACTCCGAGGCCGGCCGCACGGCAGCGCGGATCATCTCCACGATCGGCAAGGAGGGTCTCGGCAGCGCCGGCCTGCCGACGCAGGACGAGAACGCCTCCATGCTGCTCTTCCAGGGCAAGAACGGCTCGTTCATGGTCAACTGGCCGTTCGTCTGGCCGGCCACCCTCGGCTCCGTGGAGGAGGGCTCGCTGCCGGAGGACCTGCCCGAGGACATCGGCTGGGCTGTCTACCCCCGCACCGTCGAGGGCAAGGACGCCGCGCCGCCCGTGGGCGGCATCAACCTGGGGGTGGGCGCGAAGTCCGAGCACCAGGACCTCGCCTGGGACGCGATCTCCTGCATCACCACCACCGAGCACCAGAGCCAGTACTTCGTCGAGAACGGCAACCCGCCCGCCGACCCGGCGGCCTACGACGCCCCCGAGGTCGCCGAGAAGTACCCCATGGCGGACACCATCCGGGAGTCCCTCGAACTCGGCGCCCCGCGGCCGCAGACCCCGTACTACAACGAGGTCTCCACCGCGATCCAGCAGCGCTACGCGCCGCCGTCGGGCGTCTCCGAGTCCACCCCGGCCGAGACCGACGACTTCATCCAGGAAGTCCTGAGAGGGGAGCGTCTGCTGTGAGCCACGTCGACACCGCACCCGCCGCATCCACCCCGCGCGCCGCCGAGGGTCGTCGCCCCCGCCGGGTGAAGTCCCAGCGCGCGAAGTCCGAGGCGCGTCTCGGCTGGCTCCTAGCCGGCCCCGCGTTCTTCGTGATGCTGTTCGTGGTCCTGTACCCGATCCTGCAGGCCCTCTACGACTCGCTGTTCAAGTACCGGCTCACCGCGCCGGGCGACCGCGAGTTCGTGGGCCTGGGCAACTACGGCGTGATCCTCACGGACCCCGTGTTCTGGAAGGACCTCGGGGTGACCCTGCTGATCACCGTGGTGACCGTGGTGGTCGAGCTCATCCTCGGCTTCCTGCTGGCCCTGGCCATGCACCACGCCATCAAGCAGACCCGCGGCCTGATCCGCACGATCATCCTGGTGCCGTACGGCATCATCACCGTGGTCTCCGCGTTCGCGTGGTTCTACATGTTCTCGATCGACTCGGGCTACATCAACGCCTGGTTCGAGTGGCTGCCGGGCGTCGACGCGGACCTGAACTGGTTCGCGCAGGGCAGCACCGCGCTGTTCGTGATCATGCTCTCCGAGATCTGGAAGACCACCCCGTTCATCTCCCTGCTCCTGCTGGCCGGCCTGGCCCAGGTGCCGGGCGACCTCACCGAGGCCGCCTCCGTCGACGGCGCCTCCTGGTGGCAGCGGATGAAGCTGGTCATCCTGCCGAACATGAAGGCCTCGATCATGGTGGCCGTCCTGTTCCGCGCGATGGACGCGTTCCGCATCTTCGACTCCATCTACATCATGACCAACGGCGCCTACGGCACCGAGGTCCTCTCGCTGCTGGCCTACCGCACGTCCATCGGCCGGCTCGAGATCGGCATGGGTTCGGCGGTCTCCGTGATCCTGTTCCTGTGCGTGGCCCTCATGGCGGTCATCGCCGTCAAGGGCTTCAAGGTGGACCTGGCCGACCGAGGAGGTTCCAAGTGAGCACCGCCGCATCCGCTCCCGCCCCCGAGGGCCGCGCGCCCCACCGTCGCGGCACCGGGAAGGCCACCGCACTGTGGTGGATCCTCACCGTCGTGATCGGCGTGTGGTGCCTCTTCCCGCTGTTCTCGATCTTCGCGACCAGCTTCAAGACGCCCGCCGACCTCGCCAACGGCAAGCTGCTGCCCACCCAGTGGTCCACGGTGAACTACGAGGAGATCTTCGTGGGCGGCTCGCGCGAGCTGTTCCTCACGGCGCTGCGCAACTCGATCGGCATCACCGTGATCGCCACGATCATCGCCGTCATCCTGGCCACGCTGTGCGCCTACGCGATCGCCCGCCTGGACTTCCCGGGCAAGCGGCTCGTGCTCACGGTGTCCCTGATGGTCTCGATGTTCCCCGTCATCTCCCTGGTGACGCCGCTGTTCAACATGTGGCGCACCCTCGGGCTGTACGACACGTGGGTCGGCCTGATCATCCCCTACCTGTCCCTGACCCTGCCGATCTCCATCTGGACCCTGGCCGCGTTCTTCCGCCAGATCCCGTGGGAGCTCGACCAGGCCGCGCAGGTGGACGGCGCGACCCCGCTCGAGGCGTTCCGCAAGGTGATCGTCCCGCTGGCCGCCCCCGGCGTCTTCACGACGGCGATCATCGCCTTCTTCATCGCCTGGAACGACTTCGTGTTCGGCATCTCCCTGACCTCCACCGAGACCGCGCGCACCGTGCCCGCCGCCCTGGCCTTCTTCACCGGCGCCTCGCAGTTCGAGTCGCCGACCGGGGCCATCTCGGCGGCCGCGATCATCGTGACCATCCCGATCGTGATCCTGGTGCTGGCGTTCCAGCGTCAGATCGTGGCCGGCCTGACCAACGGCGCGGTGAAGGGCTGAGGCCCGCACACGAGACCTCCCGAAAGGACCCCCCGATGGCCTCCATCACCCTGAACCACATCGACAAGACCTACGACGACGGCTTCCACGCCATCAAGGACGTGAACCTGGAGATCGAGGACGGCGAGTTCGTCATCCTCGTGGGCCCCTCCGGCTCCGGCAAGTCCACGCTGCTGCGCATGATCGTGGGCCTCGAGGACATCACCGACGGCGAGATGCTGATCGACGGCCGCCGCGTGAACGAGGCGGCCCCCAAGGACCGCAACCTCGCGATGGTGTTCCAGAACTACGCGCTGTACCCGCACCTGACGGTGTACGAGAACATCGCCTTCCCGCTGCGGCTGATCAAGGAGAACAAGCCCTCCGAGGAGGAGATCGACCGCAAGGTGCGCGACGCCGCCCGCGTGCTCGAGCTCGAGGACCACCTCGAGCGCAAGCCCGGCAACCTCTCCGGCGGCCAGCGTCAGCGCGTGGCCATGGGCCGGGCGATCGTGCGCGAGGCGGACGCGTTCCTCTTCGACGAGCCGCTGTCCAACCTGGACGCCAAGCTGCGCGGGCAGATGCGCGCGGAGATCTCGCAGCTGCAGCGCCGCCTGGCCACCACCTCCATCTACGTGACGCACGACCAGACCGAGGCCATGACCCTGGGCGACCGGGTGGCCGTGCTCAAGAAGGGCGAGCTGCAGCAGGTGGCCAGCCCGCGCGAGCTCTACGAGCAGCCGCTCAACCTGTTCGTGGCCGGCTTCATCGGCTCGCCGTCGATGAACTTCCTGCCCGCCTCGCTGAAGCAGAAGGAGGGCGGCCACGTGCTGTCCTCGCCGATCGGTGACATCCCGGTGCCGCCCGAGAAGGCCCGCGCCGCCGAGGGGCGGGACATCGTGTTCCTCGGCCTGCGGCCGGAGTTCTTCGAGGACGCCGAGCTGGTGGAGGACAGCCGCCGCGACCAGGGCTCCACCTTCGACGCGACGCTGACCCACCTGGAGTGGCTGGGCCACGAGCAGTACGGCTACATCGAGTTCGATCCGGACCCGGCCGTGGCCGAGATGCTCTCCTCGCTGGCCAAGGACCTGGACGCGGACGAGCTGCGCCCCGTCGTCGTGGCCACCCTCTCCGGCGAGTCCCGCGCCCGGCCGGGCACGCCGACCCGCCTGTGGGTGGACACCACGCGCGTGCACCTGTTCGACCCGACCACCGGTGAGAACCTCACCCGCGACCCCGAGGTCGGCGCGGAGCTGACCCGCCGGGCCGCCGAGGAGCGTCGCCGCCAGATCGAGATGGCGGCCGAGCGTGACGCGGTCGGCTCGGAGTGGGCGGCGCTGACCGCCGGGATGCCCGAGTTCCTCCGCGCCGAGATGCGTCAGCCGCTCCTCGGGCAGGACGAGGCACTCACCCTCCTGCGCACCGGCCTCGTCCCCGACCGGGGCTGAGGGGCGGTCACAGGATCTCGACGTCGCCCTCGTCCGT
>NZ_RBLN01000158.1:0-5165 GCF_003989405.1 Micrococcus sp. HSID17227
TCGCCCGCGCGGACGCGGGCCGGGGAGGCCAGGGCCGTGGACGGCATGGGGAGGGATCAGCCCTGCGCGGTCTTCGCGGCCTCGGCGATCGGCGGGACGACCTTCTCGAGCGCGAACGGGATGGACAGCGGGGAGATCGCGGAGACGGAGAGGACCTCCTGCTCGTCCGTCTGCAGGACGAGGGCGCCGGCCTTCACGGCCGGGATCGAGCCCAGCAGGGGGTCGGACTCGATGGCCTCGCGGACCGAGTCCTGGGCGGCCCAGGAGACGAACACGTCCGACTCCAGCTCGTCCGCGCGCTCGGGCGACCACGTGAAG
Source organism: Micrococcus sp. HSID17227 (assembly GCF_003989405.1). Classification (NCBI taxonomy): domain Bacteria; kingdom Bacillati; phylum Actinomycetota; class Actinomycetes; order Micrococcales; family Micrococcaceae; genus Micrococcus; species Micrococcus sp. HSID17227. The sequence continues at coordinate 319 of NZ_RBLN01000158.1, forward strand.
AAGAACGCCTGGTCCTCCGGGGAGTTCTCCGTCACCACCGGCGCCTGCTCCATGCCGAGCAGCTCGAGGAACTTCGGGCGGTTGTCCACGTCCGTGTAGATGCTGATCTGGTCCGCGGCGGCGGGGTCGATGGTGCCGTAGACGAAGGACGCGCCCTGGAGGCCCGCGTGCTTCTCGCCGGCGTCCTTGATCTGCTGCTCGAGGTCCGCGATGAGCTCCTCCGCCTCCTGCTCCTTGCCGAGCACGCGGCCGATGACCTCCGTGGACTGCTGCCACGAGGTGCCGTAGGCGGGGACGTCCTTCGGGTAGGCCACTGTGGGGGCGATCTTCGAGAGGCGGTCGTAGTCCTCCTGCGTGATGCCGGAGTAGACGGCGAGGATGACGTCCGGCTTCACGGCGGCGATCGCCTCGGCGTCGATGCCGGAGGCCTCGGACCACTGCACGGGCTTCTGGGCGCCCTCGGTCTCGGCGAGCTTCGCGTCGAACCAGTCGGTGGACTTCTCCGCGTTCCCCCCGAACTCCACGGCGGCCATGCCCACCGGCACCACCCCGAGGGCGAGGGCCACGTCCTGGTTCACCCAGGACACGGTGGCCACGCGGGTCGGGCGCTGCGGGATCTCGGTGGTGCCGTAGACGTGCTCGATGCTGCGGGGGAACGCGGCGTCCCCGCCCGCGGCGTCCGACGACGACGCACCGGCCGACGAGGACGAGGCCGAGCCTCCGGCCGGGCCGGTGGAGCACGCGGCGAGCAGGAGGGTGAGGCCGACTCCCCCGCCGGCGAGGAGGGAGCGGCGGGACAGGGGGGACGGTGCCATGGTGGTGGCCTTTCACGGTCGCGACGCGCGGGCGCCGGGCGGAGGGGGTCGGGTCTGCGGTCGGAGGATGCGTCGGCCCTGCCGGGCCGGCATTAGCAAACACCGACGTGAGGTAACTCCGGAAGGTTAGGGCAACCTAATGCTCCTGTGCAATCCCGGGGAGGGCCGTCGTCGGGGGGAGGTGGGCGGGATACGGTGGCCTGGTGAGCCAGAACCCCCTCCCCGCCCCACGCGGCGACGCGCAGCGCGGCGCCGCCGACCACCACGACCGGGTCTCCGCGATGTTCGACGCCATCGCCGGCCGCTACGACCTGATGAACGCCGTCATGACATGGGGTCAGGAGCCGCGCCTGGTGCGCCGCACGGTGGCGCGGGCCAACATCCCGGCGCAGGCCCGCGTGCTCGACCTGGCCACCGGCACCGGCGACCTCGCGTTCGAGGTGCTCAAGCAGCACCCCGACGCGCAGGTGGTGGGCGCGGACATCGCCGCCGAGATGATGGAGGTCGGCCGTGCCCGCGCGGGCGGGGACCGCATCGAGTGGGTCGTCGCGGACGCGACGGACCTGCCGTTCGAGGCCGGCTCGTTCGACGCCGTGACCCACGGCTACCTGCTGCGCAACGTCGCGGACATCCCGGCGACCCTCGCCGAGCAGTTCCGCGTGCTGCGCCCCGGCGGCTGGGTCGCGGCCCTCGAGACGTCGCCGGCGCCGGACAACGTGCTCAAGCCCTTCTCCTCCTTCTACATCCACCGGGTGATGCCACAGCTGGCGAAGCTGATGGCCGACCGGCCGGAGGCCTACGCGTACCTGTCCTCCTCGACGAAGGCGTTCCACACGCCGGACGAGGTCGCGGACCTCTTCGCGGACGCCGGCTTCGTGAACATCGGGCACGAGACCCACATGTTCGGCACCCTGGCCACGCACTGGGCCATGAAGCCGGTCGACTGACGCCGGCCACGCGGCGCGGCGTCAGCACAGGGCGGCCCCGGTGGCGCCGCCGGATGCGTCAGGGCTGTGACGAGTCACGCTGATGTCCGCAATCCGAGAAGACTCTGGGCCGACCCGGCTGATCCGCGTAGCATGGGGCTCCGTCGAGGGGGGATCCGCGCACCCCCCGGCCTCCGGTCGCCGCCCGTCCGCCATCCCCCGGAACGGCGTCGCCCCTCCGTCGCGAGGCGCTCGTCCCCCGCAGCCCGCGACGTCCGCGTGGGCACCGTGAACCGTCTCTTGAACGTAGAGGAACCTTGTGAGCCCCATCCAGAGCACCACCGGCCCGTCATCCATGGCGGAGCTGAAGAAGGTCCTGCCCGAGCTCTCGCACCCGGACGGCGCGCCGGTGCGGGTGCTCGTCGTGGACGACGAGCCGATGATCGCCGACCTGCTCTCCATGGGCTTCACCCTCTGCGGCTGGGAGGTGATCGTGGCCCACGACGGCGCGACCGCCGCCGAGCTGGGCACCGCCGGCCGTCCGGACCTGGCGATCCTGGACGTCATGCTGCCGGACATGGACGGCCTGGACGTCCTGGATCGCCTGCGCGCCCACTGGTCGGAGATGCCCGCCATGTTCCTCACCGCCAAGGACGCGACCGAGGACCGCGTGGCGGGCCTGGCCGCCGGCAGCGACGACTACGTGACCAAGCCCTTCTCCATGGAGGAGGTGCTCATCCGCGCGCACCGGCTCGTGCAGCGCTCCGGCGTGGTCTCGGGCGGCTCCGAGGTGCTCGTGGTCGGCGACCTGGTGATGAACACCCGCACCCACGAGGTGACCCGCGGCGGCGACGAGATCGAGCTGACGGCCACGCAGTACAACCTGCTGAAGTTCCTCATGGCCAACGTCCGCACGGTGCTCTCCAAGGAGCGCATCCTGCAGGACGTCTGGGGCTACGACTTCGGCGGCCGCGCGAACATCGTCGAGCTGTACATCTCCTACCTGCGGAAGAAGATCGACGCGGACCGGGATCCCATGATCCACACCATCCGCGGCGCCGGGTATGTCATCCGGCCTGCCTGAGACCGCCGCGGTCCCGTCGGGGCACGGCAGCACCCGCCGCAGGCGGCCCACGTCGCTGGCCCGACGCATCGGCGCCGGCGTCCTTCTGATCCTGATGGCCACCATCCTGGCCTACTCGTTCTACGCGGCCGGCATCACGAAGGCCCTGCTGACCGAATCCGCCTCCCGGGACGCCTCCGAAGCATGGATCCGCGCCTCGGAGCAGCTGACGGCCCCCTCGCCGGGCGGAGGGGGCGACGGCGGCCCGGGGCAGGGGGACCTCCGCGTGCCGGGCACCCTCGGCCAGCCCGAGGGCACGGTGGTCGCGCTCGTCCCGCTCTCCGGTCTGGAGGAGCATCAGCAGGACGCCCTCATCGGGCACCGGGTCGGTGACGCCGGGGAGTCCGTGCCGCTCACGGCGCGGGAGGCCCACGACCTTCTGCACGCCCTCCGGGACCGGCCGGGCGGGCCGATGCTGGACGCCGTCGTCGGCGACGTCTCCTATCGCGTCCAGGCCCAGACCCTGACCGCGCCGGGCCCCTGGGTGGCCGCGGACCAGGTGCTCGTGGTGGGGGCGCCGACGGGCGCCATGTCCGACGTCACACGGCAGGCGCTGCTCGCGGTCGCCGTCGGACTGTCCGTCACCGTCCTCACCACCGCGATCCTGGTGAACCTGTGGCTGCGTCGGGGCCTGGCCCCGCTCAGCGAGGTCGCCGCCGTCGCCGAGCGGGTCGCCCAGGTGGACATGGCCCGCGCCGGGCTCGACCCGGAGGACTCACGCATGCCGCCTCGGCTCCTGCAGGGTCCGGACGAGGTGGCCGTCGTCGCCCAGGCGCTCGACCGGTTCACCGGCTCGGTCGAGGCGGCCCTGGAGCAGCGCCGCGTGCAGGAGCAGCAGATGCGCCGGTTCATGGCGGACGCCTCCCACGAGCTGCGCACGCCGCTCGCCTCGGTGCGCGGCTACGCCGAGATGATCGCGATGACGGAGGAGCTCTCCGCGACCGGCCGGCGGTCGCTCGACCGGGTGCTGTTCCAGGCCGACCGGATGGCCGCCCTCGTGGACGACATGCTCCTGCTCGAACGGCTCGAGTCCGTCTCGCGCGGCCGGGCCATGGGCCTGAAGCCCTCCGGGGAGGTGGCGCTGGCCGAACAGGTGGACCTGTCCGAGGTGGTCCTCGAGGGCGTGATGGACGCCCGCGCGGCGTGGCCGGACCACACGTGGGTGGTGGACCTGCCCGAGGGGGCGGAGCCGGGCACCCAGCGGTCCGTCACCGGTGACCGGTCGCAGCTGGCCCGCGTGGTCGGCAACCTGCTCTCCAACGCGGCCAAGCACACCCCCGTCGGGACCACCGTCACGGCCTCCGTGCGGCAGGACCAGCCCCGGCCCGGCTTCATGCTCGTCAGCGTCCACGACGACGGCGGCGGCATCCCGGCCGACCGACACGCCACCCTCTTCCACCGCTTCGTCCGCGGCCCCGGGAAGGGCCGGACGGGCCCCCCGGGCACGGAGCCGTCCACGGGTCTGGGTCTGGCCATCGTGCGCTCGATCGCGCGCAGCCACGGCGGGGACGTGACCGTGGCGTCCGAGGGCGGGTGGACGCGTTTCGACGTCGTCGTGCCCTGCACCCCGGGGCGCGCCGGGCCGGGGGCTGCGGGCTCCTGCTGCGGCTCCGCCCGGGCCGGCCGGCCCTGACCCCGGGACGGCAACCGTTGACGTATCCCCACCCCCCTATGCGTACGGTGCCTGTGTATGACCGACAGGGTCGTCCGGGACTTCCGGCCGATCCACCCCGACGCCGGTCGGCGCAGGCCGCCGGTGAGAGGAGCACGATCATGACTGACATCCGCCGCACCGCCACCGCCCTGACCCTCGGCGCCGCCGTCGTCACCGGCCTCGGTGCCCCCGCCGCCGTCGCGCAGACCCCGGCCGTCGTCCTGTTCCCCGAGCTCTCGGACGTCCTCGACCTCGGTATGGACGAAGGCGCGCTGCGCGGCATGGTCTCCGGCTCCGGCCCCACCCTGCTCTTCGTGGCGCAGGATGAG
>NZ_RBLN01000015.1:0-21413 GCF_003989405.1 Micrococcus sp. HSID17227
TCCGAACTTGTAGCCGCCCAGGGCCGTGCCGGCCATGCCCACCAGCGACTTCATCGGCACGCTGGACTTCTTCTCCTGGCCGGCGCCCAAGCGCGAGAGCCAGCGGGCGGTCTGGTCGCCCTTCTTCATGATCCCGTGACGCACGCGCAGCACCAGCCAGATCAGCGCGATCAGCATGAGCACCAGCAACAGCATCTGGAGGGTCACACCGAGGGCTGCGGTGGCCAGCAACATGTTGGCCACCAGGCGCAGGGACACGGCCACGAGCACGATCGCGGCCACGATGACCACGCCGCAGGCGATCACGCCGACGAACGCGCCGAAGAACTCCTTGCGGGAGGTACCCGGCACGATCGAGATCATCACGGCCAGCACCTGGTAGACCCCGTAGAACAGGGCGGTGAGCACGGCCAGGAACAGCACCACCGCCATGGTGGCCACGAGCACGGCGAAGGCTGCCGAGCCCAGGTTGGTCATGAGCATGGGGGCGACCTTGATGAAGGAGGTCGACTCGGACCAGCTCTTGGCCGACTCGCTGCACCCCTTGACCGGGTCCATCACGGACTTGGACTTCACGTCCATGGGGTCCGCGGCCTTCATCGTCTCGGTGAAGGTGCTGGCGCAGCCGCCCTCGAGCAACTGGCCGAAGGCGACGGCCTGGGAGGGGCCGCGCAGCATCGCGTCCGTCAGGTCGGCCATCACGGACTGGCCCAGGGCCGAGGAGGCGTCCGCGCCGCCGTCCATCGCGCCCTTGCCGCCGGTGGCCTCCACGGCGATCTGCGCCGCGGTCTGCTGGGAGGTCTGGAGGACGCCGTCCGGGCCGGTGATGTAGGCGACCGGGTTCAGCGCGATGTTCGTGGCGACCACGACCATCATCACGGAGACGAACATCTCCCCCCAGGCCGCGCCGCGCTTGCGCATGAAGAACAGCAGGCCGATGGTCGTGCCGGAGATCATTGCCGCCAGCGGGATCCAGTGGATCTGCGCGACCAGCTGCCCGAAGTTCTGGCCGAGGACCTCCATCGGGCCGGAGAACCAGGAGACCCACTGGAAGCTGAGCAGGGTGTGCAGCAGCCACATGCACGTGGTCACGCACATGTAGTGCAGGCCCCAGAAGAGGTCGAGCACGGAGACCAGCGCGTCGCGGGCGGGGTTGATGTCAATGCCGCCGGCGCCGTGGTCCAGGGGCAGTGCCTCGTACTTGGAGATGGGCACACCGGAGGAGTCGGTGATCTGCTGGGACCACTCCTCCAGGCCCATCACCCCCGACTGCGCCGGGGTTGCCGGGGCCGCAGAGGCGGCCGGGGCGGCCCAGAGCATGGTCAGCAGCACGGCGGCGCTGACGCCAGCTCGTCGCATCCATCCGCGTGCGCTCATGCGTGCACCAGCTCCTTGGTGGTCTCGGTGGAGGCTCCGCGCTTGGGCGGGGAGCTCATCACGGCCTTGAAGCGGGCCGGCGAGAGCGGAGGAAGCACCTTGATCTTGGCGACGTTTCCGTAGGCGTCACGCATCAGCGCCTCACCGCGGCGCTCGGGGGCCACCTCCTCGTTGTCGTCCAGGGGGGAGAGCCCGGAGGTGACCAGCTCGACCCACTCGTCCTGCCCCATGTCGGCCATCCAGTCGAGGTTGCGCTGGGCCATCTTGGAGTCGCGGGAACGGCAGACGATGCGCACGGGGATCAGCGCCTGGAGCTGCTGGGATCCGAAGTCCGTTGACGCGTCATGCGAGCCCAACGCCACGGCGGCCTTGTGCTTGCGGCCGTAGCGGACCACGTTGGACAGCTCCAGCTCGGTCTCCGGGGAGCCGGTGGCGTGGTGGGCCTCGTCGACGATCATCAGCGACTCGATGGAGTCGTCGGCGTAGAGCACGACGCGGCTGATGGCCACGATCAGGGCATAGAGGGCGCGGCCGATGACCTTCTCCACCGGCAGCTCCGCCTTCAGCGCGGCGGACTCCAGCTCGTGGCGTCGGGGCAGCTCCACGCCGCGGGTGCAGAAGGTGAGGAAGCGCGAGGACAGGTCCAGGGTTGGCAGGGACTCGTCGAAGAGCAGGGGCCCGAACTCGGTGGACTGCACGTTCTGGAGGCCGAACGCGATCGCGCGGGTCTGTTCCGGCTCCTCCCCCGCCAAGCCCTGGCCGGAGAGCAGGTGGGCTACCAGGGACCCCATGGAGGTGATCTGATGCTCCTCCGCGTAGTCGGGGTGCAGCAGCTGGCCGAGCAGCCGGCCCTCGGCGGAGTTCGAGCCGAAGCCCAGCAGCACGGAGACCAGGGAGCGGGTCACGCGCGCGGCGACCTTGCCCGGGAACAGGCGCAGGGGGTCGATCGACCAGCGGGTGTCGCCGAGCTCGACGACGGTGGGCTGGGAGCCTTCGCGCTCGGTGAGCAGTCGACCCAGGGCCGCCCACTCGGTGTTGTCGGAGCGGTCGATGGCCACGATCTGGCCTCCGCGGTCGAAGACGTTGCCGGCCACGATCTTCAGCAGGGTGGACTTGCCGGAGCCGTTCTCGCCGGTGACGGCGAACGAGCCGGACATGTCGGCCTCCATGAGGCCGCCGATGTTCATGAACACCGGGCTGCGGCGCGAGGAGGAGATGTTCGTGCCCAGCCGGAATCCGGCGCGGGTGCCCAGCGCGTCGGTCACCAGGGGCACGCCGAAGGCCAGGTGCCGGCCGGTGACCAGCAGCTCGAGCTTCTTCACCACGGAGGAGGCCGGCGTGCCTGGCAGGCACGCCCACCACAGCGACTCCTGGTAGCCCAGGGGCGTGATCACCTTGAAGTCGCGCGCCGAGTAGGCCGCCTGGATCATCTGGGCCTGGTCCTGGGCCTGTTCGGGGGTCTCGGCGCCGACGATGAACATCACCGCGACGTCGACGGAGACCTCGGCCTCTGAGGAGTTCAGTGCGGCGTGGTAGGCCTTGAGGTCCTCGGCGATCGCGTCCAGGCGGGTGGATCCGCCGGTGATCGCGTGGGAGTCGCCCTCCTGCTGGTTGTACTCCTCGTTGAGCTTCTCCTCGGCACGCTTGTTCCGGGCGGCGGCGCGCTTGGCCGGCAGCACGTTCATGCGCATGATCCAGTCCGCGTTGACGCTGAGGGAGTCGATGTAGGAGACGTACTCGTCGTCGGGGAAGGTGAAGCCCTCGCGGGGGCCGGCGGTCAGGGCCATCACCACCTGGTACGAGGCCTGTCCTGCGGTGGTCTCGGAGGCGATCTTCACGTACCGGCGGCCGAAGGGGTTCAGCCGTTCCTTGGCGCTGACGTCGGACTGGCCGCCCTCGTCCACGAGCGGCTCGGGAATGCTCGCCCCGGAGGTGAACGCCTGCACGTCCTCTCCGCCAGCGGGCGCGGTGGGATCCGATCCCAGGCCCCGGCTCTGGGAGTGCGCGTAGATCCAGGCGACCTCGGCCGGAGAGGAGGGGACAGCCTTGAAGGCGGCGGGGATGGCCCGGCCGATGTGCTCGGCCGTGCGCCCCAGAGCCTGGATCTCCGCCTCCGTGGGTCGCCAGGTGGGCAGGGCCAGCTGCTCGCGCAGCTTGCCGTCGACGGAGCGGATCAGGGTCTGGAGGCGGTCGGTGATCGACTTGGACGGCAGCGGCACGGCCAGCCAGTAGGCTCGCTCACCCACGGGGATCGTCTCGAGCTCGTCCAAAGAGAGCTCGACCTCCTCGAGGTAGTTAGGGCACTGCTCCAGGTCGACACCGTCGAGCATGCGCTCGACGACGACGGCGGGGTCGAGCTCGGCGCACAGGCCCATGAGCATGGCCTCACCGCGCAGGCCCTGGAAGAGGGCCTGGTGGGCGAGCATGGCCCGCTCCTTGTGCTCGCCCTTACCGAAGCCGTAGGGCAGCCCGTGCACGCGCCACATCGCCCACACCGTGCCCGTGGAGGTCCACATGAGGTTCTCGCGCAGGTACAGGAGGGAGTTCTTCATCGCTGGGTGTCCTTGTTCTCGGTCGTGCTCTGCTGGAGGAGGCGTGCCACGGAGGAGGTGCCCATCGGCCGGTACGTCGGCGCGGGCTCGCCCTGCGGTTCGTCGGTGGCCATCGCGCGGGCGGGAGCGGTGGGACTGGAAGGCTTCTCGGGCATCCCTGCGGGAGCCTTCTTGGGGGCGAACGTCTCGCCGCGGTAATGCCCGTGGGGCGGCTTGGACCAGGCCAGGAAGGCTCCGGTGATGACCAGGCCCAGCTCGTGGAGGTTGTCCGGGGCGAAGCGCAGCAGCCAGGTGACCGCCAAGCCAGCGGCCAGGGCGCCGGCGAAGTCGAGCAGGTCGAAGCCGGTGGACCAGGACCCCCGGACGGCCCACAGCAGCGCCACCGTGATCGCCCCGCCCACGCCCTGCACGAGCGTGTAGGGGCCCCCGGGCACGCGGGTGCCGTCGGGCAGCCGGTAGAGCGTGGTGGGGATGCGGCGGATGCTGCTGTAGAACCGTCCGGTCTCGGTCATGGCTTACTCCTGGCCGATCACTTGATGGTCGTGCCGGCGGAGTCCGCGGCCCACTGGACGCCGGCCACGCCGCCCCAGATGAACAGGCCGCCGGCCAGAGCGGAGAGCAGGATCGCCGGCAGGGTCCACTTGCCGCGGGCCGAGCCGATCAGGAAGATCACCACGCCCAGGAAGATGATCAGCGCGTTGAGCACGACCTGGGCCTGGGAGATCAGGTTGTTGATCGAGGTGAAGAAGTTGGCGCCGAGCGTGAGGGAAGAGTGGAGGTACGGGGTGAAGACGTTCACGAGGTCTCCCTTTCAGAGATGAGGGGTCAGTGGGTCGGGGTGGACTGAGGGGCTGAGGTGTCGATCAGGGGGGCCGGGTCGAGAGAGGTCACCTCCCATCGGCCGTCGCGGAAGGTCACGGTGACCGGCACCGTCACGCCCATACGCGAGTTGCGCTCATCGGGCAGCTCTGCCTCCGCCTGGATCAGGGCGCGCACCGGGGCGCCAAGCTGGACGGAGTCCAGGGCCTGATCGGTGCGGATCTCCTGGATGAACAGGCGGGTGTAGGGGGCGGGGTCGATGGCGGCGAGCTTGTAGCCGGGAGCCAGGAAGCGGGAGACATCCGAGCGGCCGGCACCGTAGGCCTGGAGGAAGCCGTCGAGCATCTTCCCCAGGTCGGTGTCCGGGCCGACCCGATGGGAGTAGTTCAGGGTGACGGGGTCTCCATGAGCCGGCCCCGGCACCGGGGTGGGGTAGCCGATGACCTGCAACTGGCCGGGGGCCTGCTCGTGAACGGCCACTTGGTAGTACCGCAGCGTGTAGGGGACCGGCTTGGTGGTGGCCGCGGCCGCCGGAGACGGACTGGCCGCGGACGGGGACGGCGACGGCGAGGCAGAGGACGTCGGCGAGGCGGTCGCCTGCTCCAGCAGGGACAGGCTCTTGGTCGCCTCCGCTCCCTGCGGAGCGCTCGGCGCCCCGGAGCGCTGCTCCACGTGGGCGGCGACGGTCACGGAGGTGATGCTCGGGTCCTGGCCGCGCTGGACGCCGGCCACGGCGACGTCGCGCACGCCCAGCGGCTCCACGGGCAGCTGGGGGATCTTCGTGCCACCGATGTAAGGCTCCAGCAGGCTCTGGTCATCGCGGGTGGCACGCAGCCACGCCGAAACGTAGGACGTCGCCACGCCCTCGGCTGTGGACGTGTCGGGCACCTCCACCGTCGGCGCCGGCTGGGAGGCCGTCGAAGCGGCCAGCACCACGGCCAGGCCGGACAGGCCCAGGCACAGCAACATCGCCCCGTAGAACCCGTAGAGCAGGACCCGGGAGGCCAGGCTGTTCACCTTGGACTTGGCCGGCGTCGGGCTGTTCTGCTCCGGCGCCTCCGCGGCGGGCTCGGTCTTCTTCTTGCGAGAGAGCAGTTTCACCGATCCTGCCCTCCCATCCGCCGGGCGATGAGGGTGGCCTCGCGCAGCTGGTCGGAGTCCAGGAGGCGACGCATCTCCTCCTGGCTGGCCGGGTCGAACGGCCGCGCACACAGGTCCGCCAGACCCGCCTCCAGGACGGTCTCGGCCTCCCGCATGGTCTGGGCCTCACGCACGAAGCTGGCCAGCTGCTCATCGGTCACGATCTCGGGGGTCTGCTCGGACATCTCGGGGGCTCCTTGGACGGGCGATCTCTCACCGGACTAAAGGCCACCCGCGGGATCCGATGTCCCTCCCGTGCGGGAACTTTTTCTCCTCCCCTCCCCCACATCCGCATGATTCCGCCGATCTCCTGCGGTCCAGGTTCTGGAAATCCAGACGATCGGCAGATCCAGATCCAGATCCAGATTCGTTTCCCGACCTGCTCGTTTGGCTGGTCAGTGACCCGTCCGGGACGCCCGGACACCACTGATGGAGGGACCGAGTCCGATGAGCACCACCACCTACGCCCCGACCGTGATCGACCGCCTGAACGCCGAGTGGGCCGTGCGCTACGCCGAGACCTCCCACCCCTGGCCTCACGGCGCTCAGACCGGCATCGAGCTCGTCCAGACGGTGGCCCGCAGCACCGTGGAGGTCCGTGAGCAGATCATGCGCGGCCTGCTCGAGCAGGCCGCGGTCGGCGACGAGGACTGCGCCCGCGCCGTCCTCCAGCTGATGCTGCCTCGCTTCACCCTGATCGCCGGCCGTCACACCCGCATGCGCATGGCCGCCATGCACGGAGACCACTCCGCCCGCGAGGAGGTCTCCGCCGCCGTCATCGCCGCAGCGTGGAAGTGGATCCGCAGGCCCTCCCTGCACCGGGCCGGCTCGTGCATCGGCAACCTCGCCATGGACGTGCTCAAGGACTCCCTGCTCGAGCGCAAGCTCTACGACGGCCAGTCCGACGTCCAGGCCCTGCCCTCCTGGCTGCCGCAGCTGGCCGAGGAGCCGGCCGACGATGAGGCCGCCGACAACGGCCGTGCCACCCGGGACCTGTGCGCCCTGATCGCCTGGGCTCGAGACAACGCCGTCTTCTCCAGCCGCGATGCCGCGGTCTTCCTGCGCTACCAGCTGGCCGACGAGGCCGAGCGCGCAGCCCTGAGCGACGAGTACGGCTACAGCGGCCGCGGCCTGTGCAAGCGCATCAACGTCCTGCGCACTCGCCTGACCCAGGCCGTGAAGGACTACGCCCTGGAGCGCAGCGAGCTGGCTCCCGACTACGCGGCCCTCATGGAGCAGGCCCCGGCCGCCTGAACCCCAGACCGCGACCACCTCACCGAACGGCTATCCACGGATGCACAGCGAAACCGCCCCCCACTACAGGAGGAATACATGTGGTTTTACTACATGGGGACCTTCCAAAATCGTTGCAATCATGCCGATTCTGACGGGGTGGCTGTCACAAGATGCACACACTGGCCGTCACAAGATGCACGTGGATAACCTCCGGCCCGACCGGCACACCGTCACAAGATGCACACACGCGATCGGCTTGATCCCGCCGATTTCGCCCCCAATCTGCGTCCACTCCGCCGACTATGAGCCCCCGTCACAAGATGCACGTGGATAACTCCCCGGCGACCGCAGTTCTCCACACCCGCTCCGTCCCCTCCACGCCCACCCGTCATCGGGTCCGAAAGGTCACCTCAGCCATGAACCACACGCCGGACATCACCTCCATCGACGCGGCCACGCGCCCGGCCCTCTCGCCCAGGCGCCTGCGGCTGCTCGAGCTCAGCGAGGAGATCGAGCAGAACCCCGGCGAGGTCGCCTTCTCCACCCGCATCTGGGCCCAGCTGAGCCTGCCCTACCGCGACCCCGGAGCCACGGTCCCCCACTGGAGCCGACGCAACGGAGACACCACCCTGACGCTCTCCCCCGGCCCGGCTGGCTTCCCCTTCGGCGTCCTGGCCCGCTCCCTGCTCACCTGGATGTCCACCGAGGCCGTGCGCACCCGCTCCCGCCACCTGGACCCCGGCCCCTCCCTGCGCGCGTTCCTCTCCAGCGTCGGCACCTACCCCTCCGGGGCGAATCAGCGCCGTGTGATGGACCAGCTCCACCGGCTCAGCACGACCTCGATCATCATCGAGACCAGCAGCGAGACGCCCGGCCGGCGCACCCTCAGCGGCCAGAACATGCACGTGGCCCACCGCTACGAGCTCACGTACCAGCGTGGGGCCGACCACGCGCGCATCGAGCTCAGCGAGCCCTACTTCGAGGAGGTCATGCGCTCCCCCGTCCCGGTCCTCTCCTCCGCCCTGGCAGCCCTGGGCGGCTCCCCCATGCGCATGGACCTCTACGTCTGGCTCTCCTACAGGATGTCCACGCTCCAGCGCACCACCACCGTCTCCTGGCGCCAGCTGGAGACCCAGTTCGGCGCCCAGTACGCTCAGCCGCGCCAGTTCAAGGCCGCCTTCTTGAAGAACCTCGAGCCCGTGAAGCTGATCTACCCCCAGGCGAAGGTGGCCGTGGTGGACTCCGGCCTGCGCCTGCACCCCTCCGCCACCCACGTCCCGCAGGCAGCCCACCAGCGCCCCCGGCACCTGCGCGTGGGCTGATACACCACGCAGGGGGGCTCAGCTCTTCGGCAGCCAGGCGTCGTACACCGAGGCGACCATGGCGCTCCGGGAGGGGGCGCCTAGACGGGCCACCTGCTCATCCAGCCAACCCCGCTGCTCCTGATCCAGGCGCAGCTGCACCTGCACGCCCCCCTGGCCGCGCGCGGCACCTCGGCGCCCACGCGGCATCCCCCCGTCCGCACGCGGCTTGTGCCCGCAGGCCGCCAAGAGCTGATCGTCGCTGAGCTCGTCGAACGCGTCGATCAGCAGGTCCGTGTAGGTCCGATGCCGCTTGGCGGCCGCGGTCCGCAACCGATCCAGGACCGGGACGGGGAGGTAGACGGCCGTGTTGCGCACGACCAGCTCTTCCTCTTCGGGGACGTCCACACGGTCCAGCTCGACCACCTGCGCGCCTTCCTGCGGGACCGAGCGCCTCACGTCTGGCATCAGTTCCGGTGCGGTCTCCCGCGTGGCGACAGGCACCGTTTCCGGTGTGGTGTCCTGCGTGGATTCCGGTGTGACATCTGGTGTGGTTTCTGGCATGGCGTATGGCACAGAGTCGACCTTCTCCGTCGGCTTCTTCTTGCCCCGGCCACGCGCGTTGAACACAGCGCCGAGTCCGTCTGCTCGATTGGGGGTCTCCATCTCAGGCATCCTCCTCCTCGTCCTGGCCCAGGGCGCTCAGGCGTCCCAGAATCTCCTGGGCCAGTGCGGCGTAGTCCCCTGCCAGGCCATCCATGGTCGACGCATGGAAGGTCGAGGCTTCACCGGCCTTGATGCGCGCGAAGCGCTCTCGGTGAGCGCGGGCCACATCGCTCTCGAGCTCGTGCACCAGACGTCCGCTCTTGCGCAGGTCCTGGGCGGCGCCGGCGGCGTGCCGAATACGGGCGGTGAAGACGGCCTCGTCGAAGGCCAGCCCCTGGAGCATCTGCTCGAGCGCCTGGCGGGCCTCTCGCTCGATCTTCACGGCGCGCGCCTCCACGTCGAACAGCGCCAGGCCCAACAGCTGCACGTCGGGGTTCGTGGTCTCGTGAACGGCCTGGAAGCGCTCGGCCGTCACAGCGACGCCGTCGAGGGAGCGCAGATCCGTCTTGGAGACGATGACCACGCCCTCGGCGACACTGAAGGCGGCCTCGACCAGGGCGCGGTCTCCCGGGGGCGTGTCGATGACGACCAGGTCCCACTCCTCCATGACCTGGCTCAGGCTCCGGTGCAGAAGAGCCCCGAGGGGCGGGGCGTCGTAGCCGCGTGCCACCAGCAGGCTGATGATGTCGGCCAAACGAGGGCCGCCGCGAACGACGCCCAGGCCTGGGCGCATGGGATCCGTGGAGATCGGCAGCGGCGCCCCATCTTCGAGGGCTCGACGCAGCTCGATTCCGTCCGACTTCTCTAGACCGAGGTCGGGGGAGAGGTTGCCCTGGGGATCCAGGTCGATGGTGAGGGTGCGGATGCCGGCGGCCGCGGCCAGACCGGAGAGGTTGGCGACCAGCGACGTCTTGCCGGTACCGCCCTTGCCGTTGGCGACCGCCAGGACGCCTGGGATGGCGTATGAGCGCGCAGGGGTGGACATGAGGACCTCCTAGGTTCCCTGTGATCTGACTCCTTCAGCCTACTGCATCTCTCGGGAAATACCGAGAGATTTCCCGAAGTGTTATGGCATGCAACTGGTGTAGCGGACGGTTGGGGACTGGCCCGCATACGGCGGTGTTATGGCATGAACGGCACTCCTAATGTGGTGCCGGTATGGCATGAGGTCACCGCTCGACGATCGCGCCCAGGGCCTCGATCATCGCGCTGTAGGCCTCCCGGTTGAGGCGGTAGGTCAGGCGTCGGCCCCGGCGCGCTTCGGAGGTGTCGCTGGAGGTCAGCAGGCCGGCCTCCTCGAGGGTGCGCAGGTTCAGGGAGAGGGTTGCGCGGGGGATGTCCAGGGACGTGGCGAGGTCGTGGGCGCCGAGGCCGGGGGAGCGGGCGATCAACACGAGGATGCGCATGCGCAGCGTGGAGTTGAACGCGACGACGGCCGTGTCGAGGGGGGATGCGGGGGCGCTCATGCAGAAATGTCTACCGTACAGAGGGACATGAGGGGGCGGTCCGGGCTTTATGTCTGGTGAAGGACCAAGCAACCTGCCATTACGGCTGGCAGGTTTGATACGCTCCCCGTGCAGTCCCCTCAGTAGCGAGAAAGGCAGGCCAAGGTGGCTCTGAGAAAGCGGTCGCCCAAGGTGACCCCCACCGAGAACCCGCGCGTCAGCGAGGCCGGCTCCAGCGCGGCGGCTCCCGTGGGCCGTCCTGCGCCGACGCCGGTGGCCAAGCGCCGCGTGGGCGGTGTGGCTGTCGCCGTCGCCCTGGCTGCCCTGGGCGGCCTCGGCGCGTTCGTGGGGACCCAGGCCAACGAGGCCAAGCCCTACCTGGTGGTGAACGCTCCCGTGGAGCGAGGGCAGAAGATCGAGTCCTCCATGCTCTCGTCCGTGCGCGTGGCTGGCGACCCCAGCGTGCTGGTCCCCGCGACCGAGGCCCAGCAGATCCAGGGGCAGGTGGCCACGACCGACCTCCAGCCGGGCAGCACCATCACGCGCACGTCCACGGCAACGTCCTTGGGTGTGGAGGACGGCGAATCGCTGGTGGGCCTGGCTCTGGAGGTCGGGCGCCTGCCTGCCCGGGAAATGGCCGCAGGAGATCACGTCCAGGTCCTCTTCACCCCGGGCAACCAGAACACCAAGGCCGGTGACGAGAACCAGAATCACGACCCCGTCGCGGCCGTGATCGAGGCCAGCCACCATGACCAGAACAGCGGGAAGACCACCGTGGATCTGCGCGTGAAGCAGGCCGACGCCCAGAAGGTCGCCACCTGGGGTGCCGCCGGCACCGCCAGCGTGATCATGCAGGGAGCGCAGAAGTGAGCATCCTGACCCTTGCGGCCTTCGGCGTCAGCCCGGGGGTGAGCACCACGGCCGTGGCCATGACGTTGCAGTGGCCGCGCCCTGTGCTGCTCGTGGAGGCCGACGTCAGCAAGCCCTCATCCGTGCTCGCCGGGTGGTTGCAGGGCAGCATGCCGGCCGACAGCGGCCTGATGGGCATCGCCCACAACTCCATGCGACAGGCCCTGACGGAGCAGGACATCTGGGACTACGCCGTCGACCTGGGAACGGGCCAGGACGCTGGCCAGCCTTCCCGCTGGCTCCTGCCCGCCATGTCCGAGCCGCTGGCCGCGCGATCCATGCGGGGCCTCTGGCCGGAGTTGATGATGGCTCTGCGCGCCGTCTCCGGCCAGGACATCGACGTGATCGTCGACGCTGGCCGCTCCGAGAACGCCCACGGCCGGGAGGCGCTCTGGCGCGACAGCGACCACCTGAGCGTCGTGGTGCGCAGCGACCTGGTCTCCGTGGCCGCGGCGCGTGCCTATCTGCCGGCCGTGCTGGAGGCCCGCGCCACCGCGGGGGCAGTGGACACGTCCTCCCTGCTCGTGGTCGAAGATCGAGCCCAGGAGTTCCCCTCCAAGGACATCTCCAAGGTGCTGGGCCTGCCGGTGCGTGGACGCCTTCCCCAGAGCCCGGAAGCCGGCGCTCACTTCGGCGGGGGCGCCCAGGCGACGTCCTGGAGGCTGCGTTCCTACACGCGGGCCATCGGTGCCGCCAACGCCTCCCTCGCGGACGCGCTGATGGCCCGCCGCCAGCTCATCGAGGCGGACATGCCCACCGAGACCGGAGGAGAGCAGCGATGAAGGATCAGACCCCCGACATGTCCCTGGACCTGCTCAACCTCCCGTTCCTGACCGAGAGCACCCCGGCCAAGCCGGCCCGGCCGTCCCTGATCCCCGCCTCCGCCGGCGCTCACCTGGCTCGCCCGCTGGGCACTACCCCGTCTCCCACCGATTCCGCTGAGCTGCCCGGTCTGTCCCGGCCGCTGACTGCTGTGCCCGAGCCGGCACCGCAGGCCGAGCAGAGCGCCCCGACCCGGCCGAGCAACACCACGGAGCTGACGGGCTTCTGGTCGATCGTCGACGTGCTGCGCGCCAAGGCCGTGGACTGGCACGCCGAGGAGACCGCCGACCGCATCGACCTGCCCGAGAGCGAGCTGCACGCCATGGGCTGGCGGCACATCGACCGCGCGATCATCGAGCAGATGCGTGAGAACGTGCAGACCGGCGGCCGCGACGCCGCATGGACTGCCGAAGAGCAGGCGGCACTGCGCCAGGCCACCTTCGATGCGATGTTCCGTCTGGGCCGATTCCAGGCACTCGTGGACGAGCCCGGGGTGGAGAACATCCACATGATCGGTTCCGACCACGTCTGGGTGGAGAAGACCGGCGGCAGCATGGAGCGCCGCCCGCCCGTCTTCGAGACCGATGAGCAGATGATGGCCGAGCTCCAGTTCCTCGCCGCGAACGCGGGGGAGGAGTCCCGCCCCTTCTCTGCGGCCCACCCCGACCTGGACATGGACCTGATGGGCTCGGTCCGTCTGGCCGCCACCGCCCGCCCGGTCTCCACGCGGCCCACCGCCGTATTCCGCATCCATCGGCTGGTGAACATCACCCTGGAGCAGCTGGTCGACAACGGCACCCTGAGCCCCCTGGCCGCCGAGTTCCTCACGGCGCTCGTGCAGGCCGGCAAGACGATCGTCATCAGCGGCTTCGGCGGCGACGGCAAGACGACCCTGATGCGCGCCCTGGCGGAGAAGATCGGCCCGCTGGAGCAGATCGTGACCATCGAGAAGGAGCGCGAGCTGCACCTGGACCGGCTCGACTCTCGCCTGGTCCCGCCGATCGAGCTTCAGGCTCGCCCCGGATCGGGCGAGCGCGCCGCCGACGGCAGCACCATCGGCGAGTACACGTTGACCATGGCCATGGAGAAGGCCCTGCGTCTGAACTCCGCACGCATCCTGGTCGGCGAGGTCCGCGGTTCGGAGATCGGCGCGATGATCTCCGCGATGCAGACCGGCGCGGGAACTTACTGCACCGTCCACGCCTACTCCGGCGAGGAGGCCGTGCGCCGTCTGGTCGGCCTGGGCATGAACGAGTTCTCCGAGACCTACATGGCTCGCCAGCTGGGCTACCACATCGACGTCGTCGTGCAGATGCGCAAGGTGCCTCAGCCCGATGGTTCGGTGAAGCGCAAGATCATCTCGATCTCCGAGGTGCTGCCCGGCGACACCGACAAGGGCATTTCGGTGGCCGACCTGTTCCGCATGGGTCCCGGCGACGAGAACGCCGTGCCCGTGGCCCCTCCCGTGGACAACCGCCTGCGCAACGATCTCGAGCGCACCGGCTTCGACCTGCTGCGCCTGGCCGGAGGTGCCCGATGAGCTCGCTCCTGCTCCCTCTGAGCTTTGCCCTGGGCATCCTCGGCCTGGGCATGGCTGCCGTGAACTGGCTCTGGCCCGCCCCTCCCAAGGCCCCTGCACCCGATCCGCGCTGGCTCACCGCCCTCAAGGAACTCGGCCGCCGCATGGACCGCAACACGTGGATCATGGTGGGCATCGCCGCCGCCGCGGGCTTCTTCATTGCGCTGTTCACCGGCCTGCTCGTCTACCTCGTCGCCCTGCCCGGCGCCGTCATCCTCCTGCGCTTGGCCTTCGGCTCCGGCGGGGGATCGGCCCAGATCGAGAAGCTGGCGCAGATGGAGATGTGGACGCGCTCGCTCTCCGGCCTGATCGTCGCAGGAACCTCCCTGGAGACCGCACTGGCCGCTTCCATGCCCAACGCCGGCGACCTGATCCGGGACGAGATCGCCACGATGAATGCCCGCATCAAGGCCGGCTGGCCTACCGCAGACGCCCTCAAGCGCCTGGGCCTGGAATGGGGAGACCAGACCGGCGACCTGGTCGTCATGCAGCTGATCCTGGCCGCCAATCAGCGCGGCCAGGGCCTGGCGAACTCCCTGGACGACCTCTCCACCTCCGTGGAGGAAGAGGTCTCCAAGCGCCGGGCCATCTACGCCGACCGCGCCGGCGCCCGCCGTGAGGCCCGCATCGTGATCACCATCGTGGTGATTTCCCTGTGCCTGGTCCCCGGAATGGGCGGGCCCATGGCCGCCTACCAGACCCCGCTGGGCCAGGCGCTCTACCTCGTCTTGGCTCTGGTCACCGCAGGGCTCATCATCTGGATGACCCGCGTGGTAGCCCCGCCGCCGCAGGTCCGCCTGCTGACCGCTAGGAGCTCGTCATGATGATGATCATCATCGCCGGCATGCTGTTCGGCCTGGCCGCGACCGCGCTGATCTGGCCCCTGCTGCCCCAGCGTCCGCGCCTGCGCGCGGCGGCCTTCGACGGCACCGTGACCAGCACCTCCGGAGGCGGCGCGCTCTCTTGGCAGGAGCGGGCCTCGCAGTGGACGATGCGCACGCTGCCGCCGGCCCTGGTCAACGGCCTCACCGACGCCGACCTGGACATCCTGGGCACCACCCGCAGCCGCCACACCTGGGCCAAGATCTACGGCGCCACACTCGTGTTCGTGGTCTGCCTCGCCCTGAGCGTGGCCGCACAGGTGCTCTACTCCCTGCCGCTGTGGCTGTCCCTGCTGATCAGCCTGCTCGTCGCCGCCGTCGCCTGGCTGGCACCTGACTCGGCCGCCCGCAAGCGAGCGACCAAGGCACGCACTGACTTCGCACGCGCGGTCGCGGTATTCGTCGAGCTGCTGGCCTCTGAGCGCGGCCGCAACGCCCAGCCCACGGTGGCTCTGGAAAACGCAGCCGCCATCGGCGACACCTGGGCTTTCCAGCGGATCCGTCAGGAACTGGTCCGGGCTCGCTTCACCAAGGTCCAGCCCTGGACCGCCCTGGAGACCCTGGCCACGCAGCTCCACGTCCCCGAGCTCACCGATGCCGCCCGCATCATGCGCCTGAGCGGAGACAATGGGGCCAGCGTCTACGAGCCTTTGCGCGCGCTGGGTCGCAACATGCGCGTGCGGATGCTCAACGCCGAGGCAGCCCGTGAGAATGAGGCTTCCGGCCGCATGAAGAACATCATCATGTTCATCGCGTTGATGTTCACGCTAATCGTCCTCACCCCTCTGATGCTGACGCTGATGAGCGCGTGAGACGCGCGAGCTCCTCCCAGAGATCGTGATCTCCCATCCACCCACCCACCCGCATCGGGACCGTCCCGAGGCCATCTCCACCACACGAGGGGACTCACCATGAACAAGCTGATGCAGCAGTACCTGATCCTCCGCGCCTGGATCCAGGACAAGCACAAGGACGAGACCGGCGCCGAGACCATCGAGATCATCCTCGGCGTGCTCGCCGCCGTCGTGCTGGCCGCCCTGGTCTGGGCCGGCATCAACACCTTCGCCACCAACAAGGTCGGCGAGCTGGGCTGACTAGACCAGCCAGGGACGGAACACCACGAGCAGGGGGGGTCACCATGAACATCACGGCACCGCTTCGAGCGCACCTCGAGGCCCATGCACGCAACGAGACGGGTTCCTCGAACATCGCCTCGCTGCTGATCGTGCCGGTGGCCCTCCTGCTCGTGTTCCTCGTCCCCCAGGCCGGCGCCTACTACCAGGCCTCGACCGTGGCCCAGTCCGCGGCCAACGCGGCCTACGCAACTTCCCGAGTCATGGGCGGCTCGAGCGCCGAGGGCCAGGCGGCCGCCCAGCAGGTCATCTCCCAGCACTCCGGCACCCTCCAGGGCGCCTCCGTGAACATCAGCACCACCGGGGAGCGGATGACCGTCACCGTCACCGGCACCGCGCCGGCCTACACCGGGCAGTGGATCAGCCCGTCCGTCTCCCGGTCCGTGACCGGGCCCGTCGAGAGGGTGGTCAAGTGAACCTCCGCGACACGTCCCTGGCCTGGCTGCGTGATGAGCGCGGCGAGTCCGGCGTCGGGCTGCTCATCGTGGCTCCGGCCATCGGGCTGCTCATCGCCATCGCCGTCATGGGCGGCCGCATCGGAGCAGCACAGACCTCCATCGAGTCGGCGGCCGGCGTCGCCGCCCGCGAGGCCACCCTGGCCCGCAACCCCGGCCAGGCCGAGTCCAATGCGCGCCAGTCCGCCCGCATGACCCTGGACCAGACCGACTTCACATGCGGCTCCCAGAACATCACGCTGGACACCTCCGCCCTGCGCAACGCCCCCGGCATCCCCGGGTCCGTCTCCGCCACCATCACCTGCACGGTGCCGCTCTCCGACCTAGCCATCCCCGGCACTCCCGGGTCCTGGACCATCACCGCCGACGCCACGTCCCCCGTGGACACCTATCGAGAGAGGGGCTGAGCATGATCGCCCGCTTCCGCGCCTGGCTCGGCCGCGAGCACGGAGAGTCCTCCCTGCTGGTCCTGATGCTCGTCCCCATCATCGTGCTCGTCGGCTTCGGCATCGGCATCGACTGGAACGGCAAGGTGCGCGCCTCCGAGGAGGCCGTCACCATCGCCCACCAGGCCGCCCGCGCCGGCGCCAACGCTGGCACCACGGCCGGAGCCGCCCGCGGCGAGGACATCACCCTGGACAGAGCGGCCGCCGCGCGCGCCGCCCAGGGGATGATCGCCGAAGCCGGAGCCACCGGCACCGTCAACGTCACCCCCACCAAGGTCACTGTGGACGTCGACGTCCCCTACACCCCACGCTTCATCCCCACCGGCGTCCTGACCGGCCACGGCCAGGGCACCGCCCAGATCCACTCGAACACCCGCTGACCGCAAGGAGACACCATGAGCCGCGTCACCAAGACCACCGCATGCACCGGAGCCGTCCTGGCTCTGGCGCTCACGCTCACCGGCTGCAACGGCGGCGGCCAGCCGAGCGGCGATTCCACGTCCGCGAGCGCCTCGCAGTCCTCGCTGGAGCCGATCCAGGACGTGCCGTCGTCCGCAAGCGAGGCATCTTCGTCAGCTGGGAGTGCAAGCTCTAGCAGCAAGGCTTCGACGTTCGCTGCGGTGACGTCCGACCGGCCGACGAATGATGAGATGGCGAAGGAGCACGGCTTCAAGGCTTTGCAGTTGTACTACGCCATCAACGACCACTTCTTGAAGCAGAACTCTGTGGATGGGGAGCTGCTGGGTCTCGCGGCTCGGGACCCCTACCTCAGTCAGGACCTCGAGCAGCTGAAGGCCATCGAGTCATCCGGTGAGACTTACACGGGAAAGTCTCGAGTCGAACTGCTGGAAGCGATCATCGGGGGGACTAGCAACGTGGAGGGCAAGCAGGTCCCTCACTCCAACGCCCAGCTGCTGGTGTGTGAGGACAACACCTCCGTTTCCGTGAAGGACAAGAATGGCAAGCCTGTCTCTTCTGGATCGGCGCTGCGCTATCAGACCACGTACATCGTGACCTGGCAGGACGACGACAGCTCCTGGAAGGTTGCTACTCGAGACGTGATGCGAGACGAGAAGGGGAATCCGAAGTCATGCTGATGCAGATGCGACCAGTCACCTGTCTGGGCAGTGCTCTGCTGGCGGCGGTGGCCATGATGATGGCGGCGGTCGTTGCCCCTCCCGTAGCCAGTGCCGCCGGCGACGCCGAGTGCCGATTCGGCGCTTGCACGGTGCGGGGGGAGAAGCCGGGAAGCCCTGGTGGCGGCGATCTGACGCAACCCGTCGTGGGGCCCGGGGAGAGCGAACCAACGTCGAACTACTGCCAGGCGGGCTGGACGCACGAACGTGGGGATTGCGACCAGAACATCGACCCGGCCAAGAACTGCATGTGGCGCCTCATGGAGAACCAGCCGCCGCCTCCTGACGGCAAGGACCCGTCTCGCGGCGCGTGGGAGGAATGCGTGCCCGAGTGGCAAAGCGCAACCGACGTCTTCAGGAACTACCCCCAGCGCTGGTGGGAGCGGCCGTCCGCGGCAGGAGCGGCGGATGCGGAACAGGCGGCACGTGAGCTCGTGACGCAGATGCAGCTCGAGGGGATCGAGATCGGCATGGTGCCGTACTCCGTGCAGGAGGACGGCACCGGAGCGGTCGGCCTGCCCGCGTGGATGTGGGTGGAGAACACGGAAAATCCGCGGGCGTGGGGGCCGTACACGGTCAGCAAGGACATGAACGGGGTTGCGGTGCAGGCCACGGCGCGGCCGGTGCGCGTTACCTGGGATATGGGCGACGGTACGCAGGTGATCTGCGACGGGCCGGGCACGCCGTATGAGGACCGCTTCGGCAAGGAGGAGTCCCCGGACTGCGGGCACACGTACATGAAGATGTCGAACCCGACCTACACGGTCACGGCGATCACGGCGTGGTCTGTGGAGTGGACGGCCCAGGACCAGTCCGGGGTAATCGAGACCGTGACGCGCTCGTCGCAGGACGTGCGAATCGGGGAGTTCCACGCCCTGAACGTCCGGCCGTGAGCAATCGCCGGGGCAGACCTTTGGTCTGCCCCGGCGTGTTGTTTCCAGACACGGACTCGGACGAATCGGATTGGGATACTCTGTGACCATGCGCACGCCCTCGTCGAACCCTCGCCCCACCAGGCGCACTGGCGGTCGCCCGTCCAAGGGAGACCGCTTCAGCGTGACCACCAAGCTCCCCCGGTCCTACGAGCAGAAACTGCACGCCCGCGTGGACTACCGGGGCGAGACCGTCACCGACTACGTCGCATCCCTGATCCTGGCCGACCTCGACGCCAACGAGGTCCCCGAGTCGAACGGACAGGAGGCCTTCGACGTGAAGATCGCCTGAGCATGCAAGAAGGCGGCCCCGCGCCAACGGAACCGCCTTCTTGCGACTAGCACCCCGCCAAGGGTGCCGGTCTGAAGATTTCAGTTGTTCGAGAGCTGCTTCTCACTCGCCAGTGAAGCTCTCGATCTCGGGTGGATCCCCGCCAAGGGATCCGGCTCTGTCCCTCCCTGGAAGGAGGTACGTCGCTCTTGTCGTGCCCAAGTCTACCCAAAATCCCTCTCCGCGACACGTCCCCCCTCCCGTCGGCCGTGTCCTCGGCGCCGTGCCTGGGGGAGTCCACCCTCGCCCGACTGCTGCGCCATCGCCAGAAACCAGCCCGGCCCGTGCGGGGTCGGATCACGAATCCGTGTCGTCAGAACTGGCGCCGGCCCTCGCGTGCCCGGGAGGGCGACATCGACGTGATCTTGGCCGCGGTGCCCGCCGGCTCCCGGCGTCTGGAGCACCTGGGCGACGCCGTTCCCGCCCTGCGGGCACTACCTGCCTGGCAGGACCTCTCCCGGATCCGTCGGCGGCTGATGGAATCTCTGGTGGGTGCGCTGGCGGCCTGCGCGGACTGGTCGAAGATGATCTCCCGTCCCGGGCACAAGCGCCTGGCGAAGATGATCGGCCGGAGCGCCTCGACGGTGACCGCGGCCATCGCCTGGCTGATGCGACACGGGGTGATCGGACGCGTCGCCGCCGGACGCTCTGCCGCCTACGCGACCCCGGACGAGCGTGGCAAGCGGATCAACGAGGCGGCGGTCTACGTGCTGTGCTGCACCGCCCACCTGGACGTGGAGAAGATCCTCGCCAGGCACCGTGCCGACGCCGCGGCCGAAGCACGGGAGCGTGCAGGTCAGCGTCGGATCCGTGGGGCTGTGGAGAAAAACTGGCACCCTTCCTCGCTAGAGGATTCACTTACTAGAACTCGTAGAGGAACCACGCACGCGCGCGACCGCGGACTCGTCGAGCTCTGGCCCTGCAACCGCGCAGTGGCCACCCGTCGTCAGCAGCTGGCCGCCGCCCGCACCGTCCAGGATCGCGCTCTGGGTCTGCGCGTGCTCTCGGCCCGGGACGTCCGCTCGCTGATCCGTCCCTTCCTCGAGGCCGGCTGGACCCCGGCCGACCTTCTCCACGCCCTGGACCACACCCCCCAGGGCGCGCACCGGCTCCACAGCCTGGACGCCGGCCAGGACACCGCTCGAGCTCGCGGCTACCTGCGGTGGCGCCTGGAGCACTGGAAGGACCCCGGCGGGCTCGTGCTCGCCTCAGCCTCTGCCCGAGCTCGTGAGCGGGCGGAGGCGGCGCGCGAGGCGATGCACCGGGATCGCCAGGCGGATGCGCGAGCGCGCGCGGCGGCCGCGGGAGTGGAGTCTCCGGCTCGAATCGCGGCCCTGGCGGCCATGCGGATGCTGTTCCGGCAAGGTGGCGCGGAGCGTGACAGCCTTGAGGCGGCCCACCTCACCGCCTAAACTGACCTCAGATCAACTTAGAAGGGACATCGGGGGACCGCCCCAGCCTTCTACCCCGTGAAGACCTCTACCCACGCGAGCGGAGACACGCCCCATGCGCACCCTTAAAGGCCTTGCGGCCCTGCTGGCCCTGACCGCCCTGGTGGTCGGCATCCCCGCCGCCCTGATCCTGCTGGTCGGCAACCCCATCCCCAGCACTGCCGAGCTCCAGCAGGCCCTGACCGGCATCGACTTCGGCGGCACGTTCCTGATGGGCACCGTGCTGCCCCTGATCGCGTGGGGCTTCTGGGCCTCCTTCGTCTACTCGCTCGTGGTCGAGGTGATCAGCCTCATCCGCCGCGTCGAGACCCCCAACCTGGGCGGAGCGCTGCGCCCGCAGCAGGCCCTGGCCGGCGCGCTGATCGCCGCCGTGCTCGCTCTCGGCGGTGGCAGCCCCGCCCTCGCCCTGACCCCACAGGACACCGCCTCCGCTCCCGCCGCCGTCGCCATGGCCCAGGAGGGCCAGACCACCCAGGACACCCCGGCCGCCGCGGGGGAGCGGACCTACACCGTGCAGGAGGGAGACACGCTCTGGGGCATCGCCCGGGACGAGCTGGGCCAGGGCAGCCGGTGGGGCGAGCTCGCCGAGCAGATGCGCTCCACGCCCCAGGCCGACGGCCAGACCCTCACCGATCCCGACCTCATCATGACCGGCTGGACCGTGGAGCTGCCCGACGGCCCCACCGGCGCCGGCTCCACCTCCGCGACACCGTCCCCCTCCCAGCAGGCACCCGCCCCGGCGCAGACCGGCACGGACGCCCAGCCGGCCCCCGCACCGGCGGCGCCGAGCCAGCCCGCCGAACAGCCCGCCCCCGCTCCTGCGGCCCCCTCCGCATCGGCGTCGGCCGAACCCTCCGCCCCT
>NZ_RBLN01000159.1:0-5135 GCF_003989405.1 Micrococcus sp. HSID17227
TCTGCTGCCCGCGTTCGGGGACGTGCGGCGGATCGGCTCGGCGGCGCTGGATCTGTGCATGGTCGCGGACGGCACCCTGGACGCCTACGCCGAGTTCGGCACGCAGGAGTACGACTGGGCCGCCGGCGCGTTGGTGGCGGAGGAGGCCGGCGTCGCGGTGACGCGGCCCGCCTCGGCGGACGGCACGGCACATCCTGACTGGATGGTGGCCGGCGACGTGGACGGGTCCGCCCTGGCCGCCATGACGGGGGAGAGGGCATGAGGCGGATCGTCGGAGACCCGTGGTTCTACCCGGTCCTGTTCGTGGCCGGCGGACTGACGTTCATGATCGCGGGGACGCGCCTGCAGCAGGTCGGCATGATCGTGGCCGGGCTCGTCCTGGCCGGCTACGCGGTCACGTACCGGTGGGCGGTCCGGGTCCGCTCGCGGCCGTTCGCCGGCGCGCAGGCGCACGTCGAGCGCGGCGGCGTCGTCGTGTTCTGGCGGCCGGGCTGTTCGTTCACGAGGCGGCTGGTCAAGGAACTGACGGCGCAGGAGCGGGAGCGCGCCTACTGGGTGAACATCTGGCAGGAGCCGGCGGCCGCGACGTTCCTCGAAGGGCTGCACGAGGCGCGCGACGGCCACCCCCACCAGGCCGTGCCCACCGCCTGGCTGCGTCGGCGCGACTACGTCGTGGCCACGGACGCGACCCGCGCCCGCCTGAAGGACACGCTGCGCCAGCGCGCCGGAGGTGACGCATGAGCGCCCTCGTCCGCCCGCTGCGCCCCGAGGACCACGAGGCGGTCGCCGAGCTCACCCTGGCGTCCTATGTCGACGGCGGCCACATCGCCCCCGACGACGCCTACGTGAAGACCCTCATGGACGTGGCCGACCGGGCCGGCCGCGCGGAGGTGCTCGTGGCCGAGGTCGACGGCGAGGTGGCCGGGTCCGTGGTGCTCACCCCGCCCGGCTCGCCCCTGGCCGAGACCTCCGGCGACGGGGAGTACGAGTTCCGCATGCTCGCCGTGCACCCGCGGTTCCACCGCCGCGGGGTGGGCGGCGCCCTGCTGGCCGAGATCGTGGCGCGGGCCCGCGCCGAGGAGGGCGTGGACGCCGTCGTGCTGACCACCATGCCCTCCATGACCGGCGCCCACCGGATGTACGAGCGCGCCGGCTTCGTGCGCGTCCCGGAGCGGGACTGGTTCCTCGCGGACGTGGTGCCGGACCTCGACCCGGCCGACGAGACCGGCCCGTTCCTCGTCTACCGGCTCGCGCTGGACTGACCCCGGGCGGGACATCGGCACCGGGACCCCATTCGGGGCGGGAAATCCCTGTCATGCGGGCCCGGAGCGCCGCGGTGGGGTGGATCTCCCGCCTCGAAGCGGTGGCGGCGGCCGGGCAGGCCCCGGCACTAGACTCGATTCCGATGTGGCCGCCGCCGCGCCGGCGTCGTCCACCCCGCCCCGACCCGTCACACGAGGAGATCCATGCCTGAGATCACCCGGGATCAGGTGGAGCATCTGGCTCGCCTGGCCCACATCCGGATGACCGACGAGGAGCTGGACACGATGTCCGGCGACCTGGAGAAGATCCTGGAGCACGTCTCCGCGGTCCAGGCCGCCGCGGGCGACGACGTGACGCCGACGTCCCACCCCATCGCGTTGGAGAACGTGTTCCGCGAGGACGTGCCGGCCGGCATGCTCACGCAGGAGGAGGCCCTCGACCAGGCGCCGGACTCCGAGGACGGCCAGTTCAAGGTCCCCGCCATCCTGGACGGAGAGTGATCACCCCCATGACCGAGACGTTCGACGTGAACGCGACCCTCGGCGCCGACGAGCTCGTCCGGCTCACCGCGCTGCAGATGGCCGAGCGCCTGCGCGCCGGCACCACCACCTCCGTGGAGCTCGTCCAGGCCCACCTGGACCGCATCGCCGCCCACGACGGCGACGTGCGCGCCGACGCCGCCGGCGACCGCGGCGTGCGCGCCTACCTCCACGTGAACACGGACGAGGCCCTCGCCGTCGCCGCCGAGGTGGACGCGATCCGTGCCGCCGGCGGCCCCGAGGCCGACGCCCTGCACCCGCTGGCCGGCGTGCCCGTGGCCGTGAAGGACAACATCGTCACGCGCGGCCAGCCGACCACGGCCGCCTCCCGCATGCTCGAGGGCTGGCTCAGCCCGTACGACGCCACGGTGGTGGCCCGCCTCCGCGAGGCCCGCCTGCCGATCCTCGGCAAGACCAACCTCGACGAGTTCGCGATGGGCGGCTCCACCGAGCACTCCGCGTTCGGCATCACCCGCAACCCGTGGGACGGGGACCGGGTGCCCGGCGGCTCGGGCGGCGGGTCGGCGGCCGCCGTGGCCGCCTTCCTGGCCCCCTTCGCCCTCGGCTCGGACACCGGCGGCTCCGTGCGTGAGCCCGCCGCGTTCACCGGCACGGTCGGCGTGAAGCCCACCTACGGCGCGGTCTCCCGCTACGGCCTCATCGCCATGGCCTCCTCGCTGGACCAGATCGGCCCCGCCGCCCGCACCGTGGCCGACACCGCGGCGCTGCAGCAGGTCATCGCCGGCCACGACCCGCAGGACTCCACGTCCCTGGCCGACGAGCCGGCGGACCTGACCGGCGCGGCCCGCGGCCGCGACCTGGCGGGGCTGCGCGTCGGCGTCGTGACGGACCTGCCGGCGGACGCGTTCCACCCGGGCATCCGGGCCGGCTTCGACGAGCACGTCGCGGCCCTGCGTGAGGCCGGCGCGGAGATCGTGGAGGTCTCCTGCCCCAGCTTCGACGCCGCCCTCGGGGCGTACTACCTGATCATGCCCTCGGAGGCCTCCTCCAACCTGGCCCGCTTCGACGGCGTCCGCTACGGCCACCGCGTGGTGCCCGACGGCGGCGGCACGATCGAGCAGGTCATGGGCGCCACCCGCGCCGCCGGGTTCGGCGCCGAGGTCAAGCGGCGCATCATCCTGGGCACCTACGCGCTGTCCGCCGGCTACTACGACGCCTACTACGGCTCCGCGCAGAAGGTCCGCACGCTCGTGCAGGAGGACTTCGCCCGCGCCTTCGAGCAGGTGGACGTCATCCTCACGCCCACCGCGCCGACCCCGGCGTTCGAGCTGGGCGCGAAGACGGACGACCCGATGACCATGTACGTCAACGACCTCGCAACCATCCCGGCCAACCTCGCCGGCATCCCGGGCATGTCCGTGCCGGGTGGCGTCGTCGACGGGCTGCCCTACGGCCTGCAGCTGATGGCACCGGCGCGCGAGGACGCGCGCCTGTACGAGGCCGGCGCCGCGCTCGAGCGCCTCGTCGGGGAGCGCCGGGGCGGGCCGGTGTGGGCCGAGGCCCCCGAGCTGGAGAAGGGCGCGCAGCGCGCCACCACCGCGACCACGGCAGGAGGCCGGGCATGAGCCACGCAGAGCAGACCATGGACTTCGCGGAGGCGATGGAGCGCTTCGACCCCGTGCTGGGCTTCGAGGTGCACGTGGAGCTGAACACCGCCACGAAGATCTTCTCCTCGGCGCCCAACGCGTTTGGCGACGAGCCGAACACCAACGTGACCCCGCTCGACCTCGGCCTGCCCGGCACCCTGCCGGTGCTCAACCGCGAGGTCGTGGAGTACGCGATCCGCCTGGGCGTGGCCCTGGACGCGCAGGTCGCCGAGACCTGCCGGTTCGCGCGGAAGAACTACTTCTACCCGGACACGCCGAAGAACTTCCAGACCTCCCAGTACGACGAGCCGATCGTCTTCGACGGCCACCTGGACGTCGAGTTGGAGGACGGTGAGGTCTTCCGCGTGGAGATCGAGCGCGCGCACCTCGAGGACGACGCCGGCAAGCTCACCCACGTGGGCGGCTCCGGGCGGATCCAGGGCGCCTCCGCGTCCCTCGTCGACTACAACCGTGCGGGCGTGCCGCTCATCGAGATCGTCACCAAGCCGATCGTCGGCGCCGGTGCGCGGGCCCCCGAGCTGGCCCGCGCCTACGTCACCGCGATCCGGGACATCGTGCAGGCCATCGACATCTCCGACGCGCGGATGGAGCGCGGCAACGTCCGCTGCGACGCGAACGTCTCGCTGATGCCCAAGGGCGCCACCGAGTTCGGCACCCGCACCGAGACGAAGAACGTGAACTCCACGCGCGCCGTGCAGCACGCGGTCACCCACGAGATCCAGCGCCAGGCCGCGGTGCTCGCCGCGGGCGGCACCGTGACGCAGGAGACCCGCCACTGGCACGAGGACACCCGCAGCACCACCTCGGGCCGCCCGAAGTCGGACGCGGACGACTACCGGTACTTCCCCGAGCCGGACCTCGTGCCCGTGCACGTGGACGCCGCGTGGGTCGAGCGCGTGCGCGCGGCCATGCCCGAGCTGCCGGCCGTGCGGAACAAGCGGCTCAAGGCCGAGTGGGGCTTCTCGGACGAGGAGTTCCGCGACGTCGTCAACGCCGGCGTCCTGGACGAGATCGTCGCGACCGTGGAGGCCGGCGCCTCCGCGGCGGCCGCCCGCAAGTGGTGGATGGGCGAGATCGCCCGCCTGGCGAACGTCCGCGAGGTCGCCGTCGCCGAGCTGGGGATCACCCCGGCGCACGTGGTGGAGGTCGAGGAGCTGATCGCCGCGAAGACGATCAACGACAAGATCGCCAAGCAGGTGCTCGATCTGGTGGCCGACGGCGAGGGCGCCCCGAAGGAGGTCGTCGCGGCGAAGGGCCTGGCCGTGGTGTCCGACGACGGCGCGCTCACCGAGGCCGTCGACGCCGCGATCGCCGCCAACCCGGACGTGGCCGAGAAGATCAAGGGCGGCAAGATGGCCGCCGTCGGCGCCCTGATCGGCCCGGTCATGAAGGCCACCCGCGGGCAGGCCGACGCCGGCCGCGTCCGCGAGATCGTGCTGGAGCGCCTGGGCGTGTCCTGACGACCGCGCGGGCCCTCAGCCGTCCAGGGCGGTGAGGGCCCGCGCCACGCGGGGCAGGGTCTTGCGCAGCAGACGCCGCCAGGACCCCGCGGCCCGCCCGCCGCCGATCGCGTCCCGGGCCGCCGCGTCGCGCAGCGGCCCCCGCGCCCTCGCCCCGAGCCGCACGCGGGCCCGCGGCGCCTCGGCCGCGCCCCGGGCCCGGCCCGGTCCCTGCCCCCGCCTGCCCCACCTCGCCCGGCGTGCGC
>NZ_RBLN01000160.1:0-5126 GCF_003989405.1 Micrococcus sp. HSID17227
ACCCGGCCGCGCACGGCCTCGGCCGAGAGCCCGTCCGCGTCGGGCCCCTCCGCGGTGGGGGTCGGGCGCAGGCTCACGGGCATGGGCGCCCCGGCGCGCAGGCCGGCGGAGACGATGCGCAGCAGGTGGTCGGCGGGCCCCGAGTGCCGGCGCACGAGGACCGGGGTGGGGACGTGACGCAGCACGTTCCGCTCGGCCTCGAGCGCGGAGACGTCCGTGGCCACCCCGAACACGGTGGTCCACGCGTGGGTGTCGAGGGCGCGGGCGGTCTCGAGCCAGGACGCGCCCGCACCGTCGGCCTCGGACCCGGGCCGCCCCTCTCCCCCGGCCCACGTGGGCGCGTCCTCCCAGTCCACGAGGCCGTGCAGGTAGTGCGGCCCGCCGGCCTTCGTGGTGGGGCCGACGACGGAACGCTTCCAGCCGCCGAAGGGCTGGCGGCGCACGATGGCCCCGGTGATGCCGCGGTTCACGTAGAGGTTGCCGGCGCGCACGCCGCGCAGCCACACGTCGATCTCCTCCCGGTCCAGCGAGTGCAGCCCGGAGGTGAGGCCGTAGTCCACGGCGTTCACGATCCCGATGGCCTCCTCGAGCGTCTCGGCCGTCATCACGGCCAGCACGGGGCCGAAGTACTCGGTGAGGTGGGCGTCGGCGCCGGGTCGTACGCCGGAGCGGATGCCCGGGCTCCACAGGCGACCCGTCTCGTCCAGCTGCCGCGGGTGCAGGGCCCACCGCTCCCCCGGGCCGAGCTCGGTGAGCCCGCGGCGCAGCTTCTCGCCGGGGGCCTCGATCACGGGGCCCATCTCGGCGCGCGGGTCCGCGGGGTGCGCCACGTGCAGGGACGAGGCGGCGTCCAGCAGCTGCCGGTGGAAGCGCTCGGAGGTGCCCACGGAGCCGACGAGCACCACGAGGGAGGACGCCGAGCACTTCTGGCCGGCGTGACCGAACGCGGACTGGACCACGTCCTTCGTGGCCAGGTCCAGATCCGCGGACGGGGTCACGATCACGGCGTTCTTGCCGGAGGTCTCGGCGAGCAGGTGCAGGTCGGGGCGCATCCCCTTGAACAGCCGTGCGGTGTCCCAGCTGCCGGTGAGGATGAGCCGCTCGACGGCCGGGTCGGTCACGAGCGCCGCGCCGACCTCCGCCTCGTCCTCGTCCGCCAGCGTCACCAGGCGCACGAGGTCCGCGGGGTCGTGCCCGGCGAGCGGGCCGCGGTCGTCGAACAGCCCCGAGTCCCGCAGCCCGGCCACGATCAGCTCCCACGCGACCGCGCCCGTCCGCTCGGACTGCGGGGCCGGCTTGAACACCACGGGCGAGCCGGCCCCGAGCGCGGCGAGGACGCCCCCGACCGGGATGGCCACGGGGAAGTTCCACGGCGGGATCACCAGGGTCAGGCGGACGGGCACGGCGCGAGCGCCCTCCACCGCGTCCAGGCCGCGGGCCAGGCGCGCGTAGTAGTGCGCGAAGTCCACGGCCTCGGAGACCTCGGGGTCGCCCTGGTCCAGGGTCTTGCCGGTCTCGTCGGCGTCCAGGCCCGCCGCCACGGCGTCGATGCGGTGCAGGAGCTCGCCGGCACCGGCGGGCCGGTCGGCCGGGTCCGGCTCGGTGCACCACAGCACGAGGTCGTCGAGGTCCTCGGGGAGCCCGGGGTGCAGCGTGGACGGCACGGGGACCCGCTCGTGGACGTGTCGGTAGGCGACCTGCAGCGCGGTCGCCGCGGTGTACGGCTGGCGGCCCGTGAGCAGCTCGAACAGGATGATGCCCACGGCGTACACGTCGGAGCGGGCGTCGGCGGGCGCCCCGGCGATGTGCTCGGGGGCGAGGTAGGCGGGCGTGCCCACGACGGCCTGCCCGGCCATGGTGTGGGCCGTGGCGGCGCGGGACAGGCCGAAGTCCGCGACCGTCACCCGGCCGTCGTCGCGGACGAGCACGTTCTCGGGCTTCACGTCCCGGTGCACCAGCCCGGCGCGGTGCGCGGCGGCCAGGCCGTCGACGAGCGGACGCAGGAACCGCAGCGCCTCCCGGGGCGAGAGCGGGGCCCGGTCCCGGATGACGGTGCGCAGCGTGCGGCCGGGCATGTGCTCCATCACGAGGTAGGCCAGCACGTCGCCGTCCTCGGCCTCGGTGTGGCCCTGGTCCAGGACCGCGACGACGTGCGGATGGGACAGCCGCGCCGTCGTCTTGGCCTCCTGCTCGAACCGGCCGACGAGGACGGGGTCCTCCGCCAGGTGCGGGTGCATGACCTTGAGCGCCACCTGGCGGTCGAGACGCTCGTCCACGGCCAGGTAGACGGTGGACATGC
The DNA here is from genome assembly GCF_003989405.1 of Micrococcus sp. HSID17227. Classification (NCBI taxonomy): domain Bacteria; kingdom Bacillati; phylum Actinomycetota; class Actinomycetes; order Micrococcales; family Micrococcaceae; genus Micrococcus; species Micrococcus sp. HSID17227. Next base: position 2,300 of record NZ_RBLN01000160.1, read on the forward strand.
CGCCCCGGGCCAGCCGCTCGACGACCCGGTAGCGGCCGTCGACGATGCCCCCCACGAGGGGGTCGCGGCGTGCGCTGCTCATCGTCCCAGGGTAGGACAGGCGGCGGACCCCTCGGGGCGGTCCGCCGCCGGCGGATCAGAACATCGCCATCGCGGCGCGCACCTTGGCCACGTAGTCCCGTGCCTCCGGGTTCAGGCCGCTGTCCAGCACCCCGCCGAGGCCCTGGTAGTAGGCCCCGATGCCCTCATCGAGGGTGGGGGTGCGGTCCTGCACGTACTTGATGAACGCGACGCCGGCCACCGCGTTGTCGTGGGGGTCCAGCAGGTTCAGCTCGCGGCCCACCAGCTCCGAGGCGAACTCGCCCGTGATCGGGATGACCTGCATCGCCCCCACGGCGTTGCCGGGGGAGACCGAGGCCATGCGGAAGCGGGACTCGGTGTACGCGTGGCCCAGGGCCAGGCGAGGGTCCACGCCCATCCGCTCGGCGGTCTCGCGGACGATCTGCTGCATCTGCTCGGGGGTGGGCTGCGGGACGGAGCGCAGCAGGCGCAGGTTCTCGTTCGCCGAGGCCGTCACGTGCGGCGCGTAGGTGCGCCCGAGGAAGGTGTCGCCGACCGCCTGGACGGCGGAGACCGGCTCCACCTCGAGGGTGCCGTCGGAGATCACGAGCACGTCGCCGGGGTGCAGCGTCGAGGCCCGCGTCAGGCCGTTGAGCTCGCGCAGACGGGGGATGGAGACCTCGAACCGCTGGGAGATCCCCCAGAGGGAGTCGCCGGAGACCACGGTGTACCGGACCGTCCCGCCGGCCGCCGTCGGGGTCTTCGATGCCGGCGCGGTGGCGGGGGTCGTGGTCGGGGCGGGCGACGCGGGGGCCTTCGGTGCGGCGGCCGTGCGCTGCGTGGTCAGGACCATGCCCGGGTGGAGCATGCTCGACGCGCTCATGCCGTTGAGCCGCTGCAGCTGCGCGGCGGAGACGCCGGTGCGGCGGGCGATGACCCACCACCCGTCGTTCGGCTGCACCGTGTAGGTCCCCGCGGCCGGGGCCGGGGCCGCCGCGCCGGTCAGGCGGAGCTCGTCACCCGGGTAGAGCACGGTCTCCAGGCCCAGGCCGTTGAACCGCAGCAGGTCGGCGACGGAGACGCCGCGGGCGGCCGAGATCCGGGTGAGGGAGTCGCCCGGGCGCACGGTATGCACCGCCGCCTCCTGGGCGTGGGCCTGGGCGGGCAGACCGGTGAGCAGCAGCAGGGGCACCGCGCCGCCGGTCAGGACGGAGCGCAGGCGGCGGGAGCGGACGGGGGTGTGGGGCACGGCAGACCTCGGCATCGGATCGGATGGATGGATGGAACACGACGGGGAAGTGACGGGTGGGACCCGTGGCCCCCGCGGTCGACCGACGACGTCGGCGCCCGGCCATGGAGCCTCGGCGATGTTATCGGAATGTGATCTTCGTGACCATACTGAGATCTATGCCGTCCGGGGCGCGATGGGCCGGGCCCGTCGGCGGCCACGTAGGCTGGCGCCTGTGAGCACCACTTCCTCCGACACCCCGGTCCCCGCTGACGCGATCCCCGCCGAGCTCGACGCCCTCGTGGGCGAGTGGCTCTCCGTGCCCGACGTGGCGGAGCGCCTCGACCAGCGTGTGACCCGCGTCCACAACCTCGTGCATGATCGCCGCCTGCTGGCCGTGCGTCGCCCCGAGCCCGCGGTGCGGTCCGTGCCGGCGCTGTTCCTCACCGAGACCGGCGTGCTCGATTCCCTGCAGGGCACGCTCGTGCTGCTGGCCGACGCCGGCTTCTCCGACGAGGAGGCCCTCCGTTGGCTGTTCACCGAGGACGAGTCGTTGCCCGGCCGGCCCATCGACGCGCTCCGGGACGGTCGGAAGACCGAGATCCGGCGCCGCGCCCAGGCCCTGGCCTGGTGAGCCGACCCGCGGGCGGCCATCCGCCCGCGGGGTTCGTGCGGCTCAGTGGCGGCGCGACGTGTATGCGTCGATCAGCCGCGTGAGCTCGGCGCTCACATCCTCGGGGACGCCGTGCGCGAGCAGGCCCGCCACGGCGCCGGCCGCCTCGTGCGAGAGCACCGCGACCCGCTCTTCGACGGCCTGGCGCGCACCGCATGCTTCGAGGACGGCCTGCCAGTGGGCCACCCGGTCCGCGCCGAGGTCTGGATCGCCGAGGTCCGCGTCGAGCGCGGCGACCTCGTCCGGGGCGAGCAGCTCGACGGCGCGGGCGATGAGCACCGTCTGTTTCCCCTCCCGCAGGTCGTCGCCCGCGGGCTTGCCCGTGGTCGCCGGATCGCCAAACACGCCGAGCAGGTCGTCCCGGTACTGGAACGCCATGCCGAACGGCAGCGACACCCGGGCGAACGCGGTCACCAGCCCGTCGTCCGCCCCCGCCAGCAGCCCGCCCAGGGCCAGCGGGTGCACCGCCGAATAGCGGGCCGACTTGTGCTCCACCACCGCCTCGGCGGCCGCCTCGGCTTCGCGGGCATCGCGCGCCGCCGGGGCCATCTCGGCCACCACGTCGAGGTACTGACCCGCCATCACGCCGAAGCGCATCCGCTCGAGCTCGGCCCGCGCCCGATCCTCCCGGGGCGTGCCGGCGAGGACGCGCGCGAAGGCCGTCTCGCTCATCCCCAGGGCGACGTCGCCGGCGAGGATCGCGGCGGAGACGCCGAAGTGCTCCGCGGCGTGGCGCCAGCCCGCCTCCCGGTGGAGGGACTCGAAGCGGCGGTGCACGCTGGGCATCCCCCGGCGGGTGTCCGAGCGGTCCAGGATGTCGTCGTGGATCAGCGCCGCGGCCTGGAACAGCTCGAACGCCGCGCCCG
>NZ_RBLN01000161.1:0-5132 GCF_003989405.1 Micrococcus sp. HSID17227
AGCCGCTCCGCGTCCGAGGACGCCGGGACCGCCGCGGTTCCGGGCAGGCCGGTGGGGCGTTCGCCGCGGTCCAGCGCGGCCAGGTGGTCGGCGATGACCTTGAGCGGCAGGAAGTGGTCGCGCTGCAGGGCGAGGACGAACCGGAGCCGGTCCACGTCCCCGGGCCGGAAGCGCCGGTAGCCGGCGGGAGTCCGCTCGGGCAGGACGAGGCCACGCTCCTCCAGGAAGCGCACCTTGGACGCGGTGACGCCGGGGAATTCGGCTTCGAGGGCGGCCACGACCTCGCCGATGCCCAGCCGGCCCGCAGGGCGGGCGGCGGGGACGGCGTCGGGTCGCGGGCGCGGATCGGTCACGGGGATGACGGCTCAGCCCCGCGCCGGTGCGGCGTAGTACGTGAGCCGGTATTTGCCGATCTGCACGTGCATCCCGGAGCGCAGCAGGATCTCGTCCACGCGGTCGTGGTTCACGAAGGTGCCGTTGAGGGAGTTCAGGTCCACGAGCCGATGGCCGCCGTCCTCGGCCCGGAACTCCGCGTGACGACGGGAGACCGTGACGTCGTCGAGGAAGATGTCCGCGTCCGGGTGGCGCCCCACGGAGACCACGTCCTCGTCCAGCAGGAAGCGGGCGGACTGGTCCGGGCCCTCGTGGGCGAGCAGCAGCGCGGAACCGGCCGGGAGGGCGCGGATCGCGTCCGACTCCTCGCGGGTGAGGTCCGCCGAGACCAGCGGCGCCAGCTCGGTGAGGTTGATGGCGGAGGTGGACAGGTCCGGTTCACGTCCGGGCTGGTTCATGGGGTGCTCCTGTGCGGGGGCCGGCGCCGCGGCGCCGGATGGAGAGACGAAGGGGACGCCGTCGCCCCGCCGGCCAGCGACGGGGCGACGGCGGACGGGGCTCAGCTGGTGTGCGAGGCGTAGCCCTCGGCGTCCATGAGGCCCTCGAGCTGGGCCTCGTCCGCGAGGGTGATCTCGAACAGCCAGCCGCCCTCGTAGGGGGCAGAGTTGACCAGGCCGGGCTCGCCGTCGAGCTCGTCGTTGACGGCGGCCACGGTGCCGGAGACCGGGGCGTAGATGTCCGAGACGGACTTCGTGGACTCGACCTCGCCCACCGCGGTGCCCGCGGTGACCTCGGTGCCGACCTCCGGCAGGTCCACGTAGACGACGTCACCCAGCGCATCCTGGGCGAAGTCGGTGATGCCCACGCGGACCGTGCCGGCGGCACCGGCCTCGGCGATCCACTCGTGCTCGGCGGAGTACTTCAGGCCTTCGGGGATGGAGCTCATGGAGTGCGCGTCCTTTGTGTGGTCGGGAGTGATGACGTCGTCTCGCAGACTACCGAGCGGCGCGTGATTCGCGCCACTGGCGCGCTCAGAGCACGCCGCGCATGCCGCGACGCACCGGCTTGGCGATGGCCAGCACGAGCAGGCCCACGCCCAGGGTGACCGCACCGATCATGCCGAAGTAGCCCACCTCGTTCTGCTCCGAGTAGGAGCCGGCCAGGGAGCCTGCCAGGGCCGTGCCCAGGGCGACGGACAGGTTGTACAGCGACACCATCATCACCGGGTAGCTGCGCGGGGCGACCTTGGTGGCCAGGGAGAGGCCCACCGGGGAGACGAGCAGCTCGCCCATGGTGCAGACGAAGAGGATCAGCGTCAGCCACAGCAGCGGCACGGCGACGACGTCGGCCACCGGGATGAACAGCAGGAAGGCGATGCCGATCAGGACGATGCCGATGCCGAACTTCACCGGGGTGGCGGGCTGGCGGGCGCCCAGCTTGGTCCACAGCGCGGCGAACACCGGGGCGAACACGATGATGAAGATCGGGTTGATGGAGTTGACCCACTCCATGGGCATGAGCCAGCCGAACAGGTTCCGGTCGAGGCGGTGCTCGGAGTACAGCGCGATCACGGTGAACTGCTGCTGGAAGAGGGCGAAGAACACGGACGTGCCGATGAACAGCGGGATGAACGCCTTCACGCGCGAGCGCTCCTCCTCCGAGACCTTCGTCGAGGTCAGCAGGACCGCGAAGATCGCGATGGCCGCGACGGCGGCGAGCACGACGACGGCGTCGGAGAGGTTGTCCAGGGTGATGACGTCCGTGAGGAACAGGGCCACGACGACGGCGACCATCCCCAGGCCGATCAGGCCCCAGCGGCCGTACTGCGACCGCGGCAGCGGATCCGGGACCCGGTGCACGTCCGTGGGCAGGTTCTTGCGGGTCAGGGCGTACTGCGTCAGGCCGATGGCCATGCCGGCGGCGGCGAGGCCGAAGCCCACGTGGAAGCCCATCGTGTCGCGTGCCAGGCCGGTGAGCAGCGGGCCGAAGAGGGCGCCGATGTTCACGCCCATGTAGAAGATGGAGAAGCCGGCATCGCGCTTGGGGTCCTCGCGGGAGTACAGGGAGCCGACGAGGTTCGTGGCGTTGGCCTTGAGGCCGCCCGAACCGACGGCGACGAGCACGAGGCCCAGGGTCAGGCCCGGGACGCCCGGGACGAGGGCCAGCGCGATGTGGCCCAACATGATCCCGACGGCGCTGACGAACATGGTGCGCTCGGAACCGAGCAGGCGGTCGGCGACCCAGCCGCCGAGGATGCAGAACACGTACACCATGCCGCCGTAGGCGCCGACGATGCCCGTGGCCACGGCCGGGTCGATCCCGAGGCCGCCCTCCGCGGCGGTCCAGGACATGTAGTACACGAGCATCGCCTGCATGCCGTAGAAGGAGAAGCGCTCCCACAGCTCCACGGAGAACAGGTTCGCCAGCGGGCCGGGCTGGCCGAGGAACGGGCGGCCGCGCCAGTCGGGGGTGGCGTCGTCGGGACGGGTGGCCGTCGACGCCGCCACGCGGGCGGACGGCTCGACGTCGGGCACGCGGCCCGCGAGAGGATTCTGGGGATTTTCCACCGATCTACTGTCCTCCCCTGAGGGAGCCAGAGCAAACTCCCCGCCCGATGACGCCGATCACATCCGCGGCCCGGGCGGCGTACGTCCTAGAGTGGAGGCCGTGTCCGTCACCTCCGAGATCGCCCGTGCCCGCTCGCTCATCCGTGTGGTCCCCGACCATCCCAGCCCGGGCGTGGCCTTCCAGGACATCACGCCCCTGCTCGCCGACGCCCGCGCCCTGAGGGAGTGTGTTGAGGCCCTGGTGGCGCCGTTCGAGGGGCGGTTCGACCTCGTGGCCGGCCTCGAGGCCCGCGGGTTCCTGCTCGCCGGGGCGGCCGCCGTCCTGACAGGCACCGGCCTCGTGCCGCTGCGCAAGGCCGGGCGCCTCCCGGCGCCCGCAGCCCGCGCGGACTACACGCTGGAGTACGGGACCGCGAGCATCGAGGTCTCCGAGGACCTGCGGGCCGGGTCACGGGTGCTCCTGCTCGACGACGTCCTCGCCACGGGCGGCACCCTCGCCGCCGGCCGACGGCTCATCGAGGCACGGGGTGCGGAGGTGGTGGGCGCGGCCTGCCTGCTGGAACTCAGGGCCCTCGGCGGCCGGGCCGTCGTGCCGGACACGCACGTGCTGTTCGCGTCCTGAACCGCCCCGCCCGACCGACGGAGAGTGGCGGACCAGGCTGCTCCGCGCCGGGTACGACGAAGCCGGAGCCCCGAACTGCTGAACTCCGGCTTCGTCGACGTGGTCGGGCTAGCGGGATTTGAACCCACGACCTCTTGACCCCCAGGCGTCCAGACCGTTCATACTTCTCCGAAAATGCGACGTGACGGCGTAGCCGAGCTCCAGATGCTCGGCCGCGTAGTCGGCCGGGATCACGACGGAGCCACCTCGCTTCCGGCCAGCACGGCGGAGGGCGAGGGAGTCGTCGTCGCGGACGTCGGTGACCGTCCACCTGTTGCTGTTGCTGACCCAGCCACGCCCGGAGCGCAGGCGCCGGTCGTTGTGTCGGGTGATGACGGTGTCCCCGGCGGCGGCGCGGGTGCCGTCGTGCAGTTCGACTTCGCGGAGGGCGTTCACGATGCCGTCAAGGATCAGCTCGGCGCGGGCTCGCCGGTTGAGGGCGAGCACGGCTTCGTTGGAGTCGGCCACGAGCACCGCCGCCCGCCCGGCCAGCGTGTCGGCGCGCCACGCCCGGTAGGCGACTTCGACCATCGCCTCGCTGTCGCCTTCGGCGATGCGGCCGTGGTCCGCGTAGGCGTTGATGACGCTGGTGTCGCCGTGGCGCAGGCCGAGGGAGGCAGTCTTCTCCCAGGCGTGGGCGAGGCGGTGCACGGCGGTGAGCTCGGGGGCGTCATCCCGGTCGTGGACGAGCATCGCGTAGGCGCCGGCCGCGGTCGGCAACTGGAGCTGAGCGTAGTCCCCGACGACCAACGTCTTCGCCCCGGCCGCGGTGGCGAGGGCGGTGATGCGGTCGAGGGCGAGGGTGCCGGCCATCGACGCCTCATCGACGATGACGAGCTGCCCCCGGCGGAACGTGGCCCCGGTGCGGTCGTGGGTGTCCAGCCACTTCGCCGTGTTCTCGGCGGCAATCCCGAGGTCGTCGGCGAGGACGTGCGCCGCGACCGCGGACGGAGCGAGGCCGACGACAGAGCCTCGGCCGTGCTCGTGCTCCCACGCTCGGCGCAGCGCGTTCATCGCCGTCGTCTTCCCAGCCCCGGCCGGCCCTACGAGCACGTCGATCATCCGGCCTGACAGCGCGATCCTCGCCAACGCGTCCGCCTGGTCCGGGCCGAGGGTGCGGCCCTCCCGGTCGGGCCGGGCCGTGATCCGCTCTACCGTCGCCAACGGCACGGTCGGGCCGGTAGTGGTGCGGGCGCGCTCGAGGAGGCGGTCTTCGGCCGCCAGCAGAACCTCGGAGGAGAACACGGCCGAGTGCTTCGGCCGGAACACTGATGTGCCATCCGAGCGGCGGAACGCCGCGGGGCTCGAAGCGAGCTCGGGCGGGGTCAGCCGCAGCGACACGGACTCGGCGGCGTCGACCACGAGGCCGACGATCGCTTCCCGGTCTTCGGTGGAGGCGAACCTGTAGCCGGTGGTCTGCCGGGCGGCCTCGGCCATCAGGTTCTGAGCCGCCCCCTTCATTCGGTCCGGACGTTCTGTGAGTCGCCGGTTTCCATTTGATGGGTGCACTGCCGAGCGTACTCGGCTGGGGTTAGGTAGCCGAGCGAGGAGTGCCGGCGGTGGTGGTTGTA
>NZ_RBLN01000162.1:0-4805 GCF_003989405.1 Micrococcus sp. HSID17227
GCCCGCCTGGCTCGTCTCGGCCGGCGGCCGCGGCGCCCCGCTCACGGCGAAGCAGGACCGTGACCGCGCGGCGCTGGCCCACCTCAGTCTGGCGTTCGGCGTGCTCGGCCCGCTGGTCGTGTGGCTGCTCTACCGCGACCGCGGCCCGTTCACCTCGCAGGAGTCGCGCGAGGCCCTGAACTTCTCCGGGCCGCCCACGCTCATCACGCTCCTGTTCTTCTTCCTGTCCCTGCTGCCGGTGGTCGGCCCGATCTTCGCGATCCTCGGCGCGCTCACGTGGGCCGCCATGGCGGTCTACGGCGTGATGGGCGCCTCGCACGTGTCCAAGGGCCGTCCGTTCCGGTACCCGTTCAACCTGCGCATCCTGCGCTGACCCGGGGCCGGCCGGTCAGAAGCCGGCCAGCGCCCGGACGATCGCGTCGTTGCGCAGCCGCCCCTCGAGCGTGGGGATGATGCGCCCGTCGACGGCGGCACGCCCGTCCAGCAGGCCCGCGGCGATGAGTTCGGCGATCGCCCCGCGGATCCGCGCGGCCTCCCCCGGCGTCTCCGAGACGAGCTCCGCGGTCGGGAGCCCGTCCACCGTGCGCACCGCGAGCATGATGCGCTCGAGTCGCCGCGCGTCGGCGTCGGGCCGCTCGCGGCCGACGGCGGGGGTGACCCCCGTGGCCAGCCGTTGCGCGTAGGCGGCGGGGTGCTTGGCGTTCCAGAACCGGACGCCGGCGAGGTGCGAGTGCGCTCCCGGGCCGATCCCCCACCAGTCCTGGTCCTCCCAGTACGCCACGTTGTGCCGCGCGCGGTGGACCCCGGAGCCCTGCGGGTCGCGCGCCCAGTTGGACACCTCGTACCAGCGGTAGCCGGCGGCGCCGAGCAGCTCCTCGGCGAGCAGGTACTTGTCCGCCTGGTCGTCGGGGTCCACGTCCGCCACCTCGCCGCGGGCCACCTGGGCCCCGAGCTTGGTGCCCTCCTCCACGATCAGCGAGTACGCGCTCACGTGGTCCGGGGCCAGGGCGACGGCGGCCTCGAGCGTGGCCCGCCAGTCGGCGAGGGACTCTCCCGCGGTCCCGTAGATCAGGTCCAGGGACACCTCCAGGCCGGCCTCGCGGGCCGCGGCGACGGCGGCGGGGACGGACTCGGGCCGATGGGTGCGCTCGAGCGTGGCGAGCACGTGCGGCACCGCGGACTGCATGCCCAGGGAGAGGCGGGTGAAGCCGCCGGCCGCGAGCTCACGGGCGTACTCCGGAGTGATGGTGTCCGGGTTGGCCTCGGTGGTGACCTCCGCGCCGGGCGCGATCCCGAACCGGTCCACCGCCGCCTGGAGGATGCGCACGAGGTCCGCGGCCGGCAGGAGCGTGGGCGTGCCGCCGCCGAAGAACACCGTGTGCAGCGGGCGGGCGGGCACGTCCGAGGACGCGAGCACGTCCGCGGCGAAGTCCAGCTCCGCGACCGCCGACTCCCAGTAGTCGCCGCGGCCCGCGCCGGGGCCGAGGTCGACGGCCGTGTACGTGTTGAAGTCGCAGTAGCCGCAGCGCACGGTGCAGAACGGCACGTGGACGTACAGGCTGAAGGTGCGCGCCGCGCCGTCGCCGGCGGCCGCGCGCACCCGCTGCCCGACGTCGGCCGGCAGCCGGCCGTCGTCGGGGACCGGCTCGCCGAGGGGCAGGGCGGGCACTTACTTCTTCGCCGCCTGGTCGGCGCCGGCGCCGTCCGAGGACAGGGCGGCGATGAAGGCCTCCTGCGGGACCTCGACCCGGCCCACCATCTTCATGCGCTTCTTGCCCTCCTTCTGCTTCTCGAGCAGCTTGCGCTTGCGGGAGATGTCGCCGCCGTAGCACTTGGAGAGCACGTCCTTGCGGATCGCGCGGATGTTCTCGCGGGCGATGATGCGCGAGCCGATGGCGGCCTGGATCGGCACCTCGTACTGCTGGCGCGGGATCAGCTCCTTGAGCTTGCCCGTCATCATCACGCCGTACGTATAGGCGTTGTCCTTGTGGGTGATGGAGGAGAACGCGTCCACCTGTTCGCCCTGGAGCAGGATGTCCACCTTGACGAGGTCGGCCGCCTGGTCACCGTCGGCCTTCCAGTCCAGCGAGGCGTACCCCTTGGTGCGGGACTTGAGCTGGTCGAAGAAGTCGAACACGATCTCGGCCAGCGGGATCCAGTAGCGGATCTCCACCCGTTCCTCGGAGAGGTAGTCCATGCCCTTGAGGTTGCCGCGCTTGGCCTGGCACAGCTCCATGACGGCGCCGATGAACTCGGCCGGCACGATGATCGTGGCCGAGGCCATGGGCTCGCGCACCTCGAGGATCTTGCCCTCGGGGAACTCGGAGGGGTTGGTCACGGTGACGACCTCACGGTCCTCCCGGGTGACCTCGTAGACCACGTTGGGCGCGGTGGAGATGAGGTCGAGCCCGAACTCGCGCTCGAGGCGCTCGCGCACGATCTCCAGATGCAGCAGACCGAGGAAGCCGACGCGGAAGCCGAAGCCCAGCGCGACCGAGGTCTCCGGCTCGTAGACGAGCGCGGCGTCGTTGAGCTTGAGCTTGTCCAGGGCGTCACGCAGCACGGGATAGTCCGAGCCGTCGATGGGGTACAGGCCTGAGAACACCATGGGCTTGGGGTCCTCGTAGCCACCCAGGGACTGCTCGGCCGGGTGGGCGTGGTTGGTGACCGTGTCGCCCACCTTGGACTGCCGCACGTCCTTCACGCCGGTGATGAGGTAGCCCACCTCGCCCACGGCCAGGCCCTTCGTGGGTACGGGCTCCGGGGAGGAGACGCCGATCTCGAGGAGCTCGTAGGTGGTGCCCGTGGACATCATGCGGACCTTCTCCCGCGGGGAGAGCCGGCCGTCCACGACGCGCACGTACGTGACGACGCCCCGGTAGGTGTCGTACACGGAGTCGAAGATCATCGCGCGGGCCGGGGCGTCCGCGTCGCCCTCCGGGCTGGGGACGGCGCGGACCACGCGGTCCAGCAGCTCCTCGACGCCGACGCCCGTCTTGCCGGACACGCGCAGCACGTCCTCGGGATCGCAGCCGATCAGGGAGGCCAGCTCGGCCGCGTAGCGGTCCGGATCCGCGGCGGGCAGGTCGATCTTGTTGAGCACGGGGATGATCTCCAACTCGTGCTCCATGGCGAGGTAGAGGTTCGCCAGGGTCTGCGCCTCGATGCCCTGGGCGGCGTCCACCAGCAGGATCGCCCCCTCGCACGCGGCCAGCGAGCGGGAGACCTCGTAGGTGAAGTCCACGTGCCCGGGGGTGTCGATCATGTTCAGGGCGTAGTCCACCCCGTCCACGGACCAGGGCATGCGCACGGCCTGGGACTTGATGGTGATGCCGCGCTCACGCTCGATGTCCATGCGGTCCAGGTACTGCGCCTTCATGTCGCGGGGCTGCACGACGCCGGTGGCCTGCAGCATGCGGTCCGCCAGCGTGGACTTGCCATGGTCGATGTGGGCGATGATGCAGAAGTTGCGGATCACCGAGGGGTCGGTGGCAGCGGGCACCGGGGGGTTCGACGCCAGGGGCGACACGGGCACTTCCTCTACGGGTGACGGGGACGGGACTCTGACCGCCTAGTCTCTCATGATCCGCCGCCGACCCGACCCGGACGCCGGGCCCGCGCGTCCACTAGATTCACGCCCATGGCCTTCGACCTGCATCGCGCCCTGTCCCTCGGCCGCCGGACGGCACGCCTGATCGGCGCCCTCCGCGACGACGCCCGGCCGCGCCGGGCCGCCTCCGAGGCCGGTCGACGGGCCGGCGACCGGAGCGGCCCGTCGCCCTTCCCCGCCCCGCCCGGGCCTCCCGGGCCCGCGTGCGACCCCACGGCGCCCACCGACTCGTGGCCGATGCCCGGGCCCGGGCAGGAGCGCCGGCCCCGGCGACAGGACGCCGGCCGCCACGTGTCCCTGCCGGACTTCACCGGCACCGTCCGCGTCGAGTACGCGCCCGTGCCCGGGCCGACGGCCGGGCCGGGCGAGGTCGTGTGGACCTGGGTGCCGTACGAGGAGATGGACGGCCGGGGCAAGGACCGCCCCGTGCTCCTGATCGGCCGGGACGGGGCGCACCTGCTCGGGCTCATGCTGACCAGCCGGGACCGGAACAACGCCCTGGCCCGCGACGAGGACTACGTGGACGTGGGCGCGGGCGCCTGGGACCGGTCCGGCCGCGCCTCGGAGGTGAAGCTGGACCGGGTGGTCCGCGTGGATCCGGCCGCGGTGCGCCGGGAGGGCGGCGTCCTGGACCGGGCGGCCTTCGACCGGGTCACGGCCGCGCTGGCCCGCGCCCGGCGGCGGGGGCGCTGAGTCGGCCGCGCGGATCGCAGGGTCTGGGTGGTAGGATCGTCCGCATTGTGTCCGCCGGTCGACGGGCACCCCCGGAACGGGTCATCATCGGTGTTCCCCACGCCGCTCAGTCCACGGATCCGGGCACCCTCCACGACCCCCTGTTCATGCGGCGCCCGGACCCTCGTCCGCGCCGCCGACGACGAAGGACCCGATTTGGCTAACATCAAGTCCCAGAAGAAGCGCATCCTCACCAACGAGAAGGCGCGCCAGCGCAACGTCGCGGTGAAGTCCGAGCTGAAGACCGCCATCCGCGCCGTGGACAAGGCCGTCGCCGCCGGCGAGCCCGAGGCCGCCGCCGCCGCGCTGCGCACCGCCTCCCGCAAGCTGGACAAGGCCGCCTCGAAGGGCGTCATCCACAAGAACCAGGCCGCGAACCGCAAGTCCGGCATCGCCGCCCGCGTGAAGGCCCTCCTCGGCTGATCCACGCCCCCCGGCTGTGACCGCGGCCCCCGCCCCGAGC
>NZ_RBLN01000163.1:0-4927 GCF_003989405.1 Micrococcus sp. HSID17227
GTGGACGCGGTCGGCATGGAGGCGCACGCCTCCCCGGCGGGGCATGCGGCCCACACCGCCGTGGGCCTGCTGCCCGACGCGCTCGGCCGGGCGGCCATGAAGACCGCCGGCGTCGACCGCCTGAGCGCCCTCCACACCGCGATCGACGCGGTCCGGCGCGGCGGCACGGTGTCGCTCTCCGGGGTCTACGGCGGCATGAAGGACCCGATGCCGATGCTCACCCTGTTCGACAAGCAGGTCACCCTGACGATGGGCCAGTGCAACGTCCGTCGCTGGGTGGACGACCTGCTGCCCCTGCTCGACGACCCGTCCGACCCCCTCGGCGTGCTCGACCTGACCACGCACACCGCCCCGCTCGAGGATGCCCCCGCCCTCTACGAGACGTTCCAGAAGAAGGAGGACGGCTGCGTCAAGGTGGTCCTGAAGCCGTGAGGATCGTCGTCCTGGGCGCCACCGGCAACGTGGGCACCGCTGTCCTGCACCGCCTCCAGGCCGCGGACGAGGTGAGCTCGATCGTGGGCGTGAGTCGGCGCGGCCCGGACCGGGCCGGAGCGCCCTACGACGGCGTCGAGTGGCACCGCCTGGACGTCGCGGAGCCCACGGCGGCGGGGCGGCTGCACGACATCGTCGCCGGCGCGGACGCCGTCGTCGACCTGGTGTGGGTGATCCGCCCCAACCGCGACCGCGACCACCTGCGCGCCGTCAACGTGGCCGGCAACGAGCGCGTGTTCCGGGCCGTGGCCGAGGCGGGCGTGCCGCACCTGGTCTACGCGTCCTCGGTGGGCGCGTACGGGCCCGGCCCGAAGGGCCGCGCCGTGGCCGAGTCCCATCCCACCACCGGGGTCCCCACCTCGCACTACGCCGCACAGAAGGCCGAGGTCGAGTCGATCCTCGACCGCGTGCAGGCCGAGCACCCCGAGATGCTCGTGACCCGGCTGCGCCCCGGGCTGATCTTCCAGTCCGCCGCCGGGCCCGAGATCAAGGACTACTTCTTGGGCGACCTCGTCCCCGCCCGGCTGGTCGCCCGCCTGCGCGCTCCGGTGCTGCCGTTCCCGCGGGGCCTGCGATTCCAGGCGCTCACGGCCCAGGACGTGGCGGACGCGTACTGGCGCGTGATCGCCCACCGCGCGGGCGGGGCCTTCAATGTGGCCGCCGAACCCGTGCTGGACGCGCACACCATGGGCACCGTCCTCGGGGCGCGCCGCATCCTGGAGCTGCCCGTGGGCCTGTTCCGAGCGGCCGCGGCGCTGACCTACCGGGCACGGCTGCAGCCCACCGACCCGGGGTGGGTGGACATGGCGGCGGCGGTGCCCATCATGGACACCACGGCCCTGCGCGCCGCGACCGGCTGGTCCGAGACCACCGACGCCCGGGAGGCGGTCCGCCTCGTGCTCGACCATCTCGACGGCGCCGAAGGCCTCGGCAACGCCGGGCACCGCTCGCACTCGCCCACGGAATGAGGACGAGGACCCTCACCCGCCGGGCCGCCCTGACGGGCCTGCTCGGGAGCGCCGCCCTCGGGTTCACCGCCTGCACCTCCTCCGGCTATCCCGCCGACCCGGACGGCACCCTGGACCGCGTCACGGGCGGGGTGCTGCGCGTCGGCGTCGTGCACCACCCGCCTCACGTGGACGTCTCGGGCGCCGAGCCCGTCGGCCCCGAGCCCGACCTGATCCGCGGCTTCGCCGCGGCGCACGACGCACGCGTCGAGTGGACCGTGGCCGGGGAGGAGGCGCTCATGACCGCACTGGAGAAGGGCGACGTGGACCTGGTGGCCGGCGGCCTGACCTCGGCGTCCCCGTGGACGTCGCACGCGAGCATCACCCGCGACTACGCCGAGGCGCAGGGTCCGGACGGCGAGCCGGTGAAGCTCGTGATGGCCGTGCCCCTGGGTGAGAATCAGATGCTCACGGCCCTCGAGGCGTACTTCGACCAGCGCGCAGCGGAGGCTGCCCGATGACGCGGCAGGACACCCGCGAGAGGGGGCCGAGCGGGCGCCGGTTCGGCGCCACGGAGCTGCCCCCGGAGATCGAGCGCGTGGTCCAGCAGGCCAAGCGGCTCGAATGGGCGACGCTGGGGGTGATCGTGGTCACGATCGTCCTCGTGGCGGTCGTGATGGGCTCCTCGCAGGCCATGCGGGCCGCGTGGATCGAGGACCTGCTCTCCCTGATCCCGCCGATCGCGTTCCTCGTCGCCCTGCGCGTGGCCCGCATGGCCCCGACGCGGGCCCGGCCCTACGGCTCTCACCGGTCCGTCGGGGTGGGGCACCTCGTGGCCGCCGTCGCCCTGTCCGTGATGGGCGTGGTCCTCGTCTGCGACTCCCTCCTGGGCCTGGTGACGGCGGAGCACCCGCCCATCGGCACGTTCCACCTGTTCGGGCACACCGTGTGGCAGGGCTGGTTCATGATGGCCGTGATGGCCCTGTCCGTGCCGGGGCCCATGATCCTCGGCCACAAGAAGCTCAGGCTGGCCGAGCAGCTCCACGACCGCGTGCTGTACGCGGACGCGGACATGAACAAGGCGGACTGGCAGACGGGCGTGGCGACCATCGTCGGCGTGGCCGGCATCGGCCTGGGCTGGTGGTGGGCGGACTCCGCTGCGGCGATCTTCGTGGGCGTGAGCATCGTGCTGGACGGCTGGAAGAACCTGAAGGAGGCCGTCACGAACCTGGCGGACCGTCGCGCCGCCACGATCGAAGGCGCCCGGCCGCACCCGCTCATCGACCGTGCCGAGCGGGTCGCCTGGGCGGAGCCGTGGGTGCGCCACGCGGGCGCCCGCGTCCGGGACGAGGGCCACGTGTTCCACGTCGAGATGTTCGTGGTGCCGCACGAGGGGGCGGATGTGACGGTGAGCCGCTGCTGCGCGCTGCGGGACGCGATCGCCGACCTGGACTGGAAGCTGCAGGACGTCGTCGTCGCCCCGGTGGCCGAGCTGCCCGCCGAGGTGCACGGCGGCCGGTCCGGGGAGCATCAGACGGGCGAGGAGTAGCCCGGGCCTCAGCCGGTCAGGAACCGGCCCTCGAGGGTGGCGGAGGTGATGCGCTGGACCTCGCGCTGCTGGTCCGCGGCGTTCTCGCGCAGGGCGTGCATCTCGGCGGCGTCGACCGCCGGCAGGTGCGGAGCCAGCTGTTCGAGGACGTGCCACATCGCGGACTTGGCCTGGAGCATGCCCTGCAGCAGGTCCAGTTCGATCTGCGTCCAGCCGGAGCCGCGCGTGCGCAGCGCGTTCACGGGGTTGAGGCGTCCACCGACCTCGGCCGCCGCTCCGGCGGCCCGGTCCACCAGCGGGGTGCGGAGGCCCAGCTCGCCGATGAGCGCCTCGAGGCGGTCCTGGTCGTCCTGGACGGCGTCGCCGAGGCGGCGCAGCGCGGCCTCCTGCGAGGTGCCGGCCCAGGTCTGCTCGGCCGCGCGGAACGCCTTCACACCGGAGCGGGAGCCGAGCAGGTGCTGATTGAGGAAGTCCTCCAGCATCTGCTCGTCTACGGCGGCGGAGGTGGACTCGGGGCGGGGGTGCTCATGGCCGGTCATGGGCCCTGTCTACGGAACGCGTGGGCGTGGCGGCAAGAGACCGGGCGCGGTCAGACGCTGACGACCTCGACCGGCTGTCCCGGGTCCGCGCCGAACCACGCGTCGGAGGGGGCGACGCCGTCGCGCACCAGGCGTGCGCCGAGCGCGGCGACCATCGCCCCGTTGTCGGTGCACAGGTTCACGGGCGGGACGGTCAGCTCGATGCCGGCGGAGCGGCACCGGTCGGAGAGCAGGGCGCGCAGGCGCGAGTTCGCCGCGACGCCGCCGCCGAGCATCAGGTGGGTGAGCCCGTGCTCGCGGCAGGCGCGGACGGCCTTGGCGGTGATCACGTCCGCGACGGCCTCCTGGAAGGAGGCGGCGATGTCCGCGCGCGGCACCTCGAGGCCGCGCGCCTCGAACTGCTCCACGGCGCGGGAGACGGCTGTCTTCAGCCCGGAGAAGGACCAGTCGTGCCGGTGCGGGCCGGGCTCCTCGGCGCTGCCGACGAACTTGCCCGCGGTGAGCCCGCGCGGGAAGCGGAAGGCCGTCGGGTCGCCCTGGGCGGCGAGCCGGTCGATCACGGGGCCCCCGGGATAGCCCGCCCCGATGAGCCGGGCGACCTTGTCATACGCCTCGCCGGCCGCGTCGTCGATGGTCGAGCCCAGCAGCTCGACCTCGGAGCTGATCCGGCCCACGCGCAGGATCTCGGTGTGCCCGCCGGAGACGAGCAGCGCGCCCAAGTCCGCGGGCAGGTCGTCCCACTGCGCGGGCCGCACGCCGTCCAGTATGCCGACGCCCACGTGCGCCACGAGGTGGTTGATGCCGTAGAGGGGCGTGTCGAGGGCCGTGGCGAGCGCCTTCGCCCCTGCGACCCCCACCATGAGCGCGCCCGCCAGACCCGGGCCGGAGGTGACGGCGATCGCGTCGAGGTCCGCGAGGGTGACGTCGGCGGTGTCCAGGGCGCGGCGGATCGTGGGCACGAGGGCCTCGAGGTGGGCGCGGGCGGCGATCTCCGGGATTACGCCGCCGAAGCGCACGTGCTCCTCGACGGAGGAGGCGACCTCGTGGGCCAGCAGGGCGGTGCCGCGGACGACGCCGACGCCGGTCTCGTCGCAGGAGGACTCGATGCCGAGCACGAGGGGGGCTGCGGTGGCGGTGGGCATGGGCTCCAGTCTAGTGAGCGGACGGGTCACAGGGCCTTGCGCATGATCACGGCGTCCTCGCCGCCCGGGTAGTAGTGGCGGCGCACATGCAGCTCCTGGAATCCGTGGCGCGCGTAGACCCGCCGGGCGGCGGCGTTGGAGGCCCGGACCTCGAGCATGAGCGAGCTCGCACCGCGCGCCGCGGCCTCCGCGGCCATCCAGCGCAGCTGGGCCGCTCCGATCCCCCGCCCCTGCGCCGCCGCGACCGTGCCCACGGTC
>NZ_RBLN01000164.1:0-4616 GCF_003989405.1 Micrococcus sp. HSID17227
CGCGTCCGCCCGCGCGCCGGGTGCGCGGGACGGCCAGCAGACCCGCCACGGCCAGCTCGGCCACGCCGGAGCCGTGGGTCCACGCGCGGGCCGAGCCGGGCAGGAACGGCGGGATCAGCCCGTCGAAGGATTCGGGTCGGACGAAGTGGAGCACGCCCATGGCGGCGAGGGCGGCGGACATCCGCCGGGCGGAGGCGTCGGAGGCGCGGCGGCCGGCCGGGGCGGGATCGGGTGTGGGTCTCATCCTCTCAGTGTCCACCCCCGCCGCGGTGACCGCACTGCGACATGCGGCAAGAGCACGACCAGGAGGTGCACCACGACACCCCCGGGAGGGCCGCCTCCCGACGAACTCCGATCCGGCGGCGGACTGTCCGACGCGTGCTGTGCCCTACCGGATCCGGGCCACGAACATCCCACGCTGAGGGCAGACTCGGGTTCGCAGCACGAGCGTGACGACGGCCCCGCCGCCCGTGACGGGCGACGGGGCCGTCGTCGTGCCGCGTGCGCTCCCGAGACACCTTCGGGGAACGTGCGGCGGGGATCAGTCGTCCTCGACCGGTGCCAGCTGCACGTCGGAGACGGTCAGGGGCGCGGACTCGCCGGCATCGCCCCGCGTGAGGGACAGGTCCGCGATGTTGCCGGCCGCCTTGAGGTCCGCCAGGCCGCCGCGCAGCTTCTCGAGCCACTCGGCCGGCCCGGTCACCACGGCGGAGCGCACCTGGGTCCGCTGCTTCACCTTGGCCTCGGACTTCGCCTTGCGGACGCCGCCGAGGACCTGCGCCACGGTGGGCAGGACCTCGGCGTCACCGGCGGAGGCGGCGAAGGACAGGGCCGCCACCTCGTCCGCGGCGCCCGGCCACGCGGCGGTGTGCACGGAGCCGGCGCGCCACCAGCTCCACACCTCCTCGGTGGCGAACGGCTGGAACGGGGCCAGCAGACGCAGCAGGGCGTCCAGGGTGGTGGCCAGCGTGGTCACCACAGAGGCCTGCTCGGCCTCGCCGTGGCCGCCGTAGGCACGGTCCTTCACGAGCTCCACGTAGTCGTCCGTGAAGGCCCAGAAGAACTGCTCGGTCACGTTGAGGGCCCGTGCGTAGTCATAGGCCTCGAACGCGCGGGTCGCCTGCTCCACGGTGGCCGCCAGGCGCGCCAGCAGGGAGGCGTCCAGCGGGTTGGTGACGGCCGCGGCGTCATCGGCCGTGCGGATGACGGCGTCCTGCGTGGCGCCCAGGTTCAGCACGAACTTGGCGGCGTTGAGCAGCTTGATGGCCAGGCGGCGGCCGATCTTCATCTGCGCCACCTCGTAGGCGGTGTCTGCGCCGAGGCGGGCCGAGGCGGCCCAGTAGCGGACGGCGTCCGAGCCGAACTGGTCCAGGATGTCGGTCGGGACCACCACGTTGCCCTTGGACTTGGACATCTTCTTGCGGTCCGGGTCGAGGATCCAGCCGGAGAGCGCGGTGTCCGTCCACGGCACGGAGCCGTTGAGGGCGTGGGCGCGCACCACGGTGGAGAACAGCCAGGTGCGGATGATGTCGTGGCCCTGCGGGCGCAGATCGAACGGGAAGACGTTGTTGAAGAACGCCTCGTCACGGGACCAGCGGCCCACGATCTGCGGGGTCAGGGAGGAGGTGGCCCAGGTGTCCAGGACGTCCGGGTCGCCGGTGAAGCCGCCGGGGACGTCGCGCTGGTCCTCGGAGAAGCCCGGGGCGGCCTCGGCGGCCGGGTCCACGGGGAGCTGCTCGTCGGCCGGGAGGATCGGGTTCTCATAGTCGGGCTCACCCTCCGCGTCCAGCGGGTACCAGACCGGGATCGGCACCCCGAAGAAGCGCTGGCGGGAGACGAGCCAGTCACCGTTGAGGCCCTCGACCCAGTTCTCGTAGCGGTGGCGCATGTGCTCCGGGTGCCAGGAGATCTCGCGGCCGCGCTCGATCAGCTCGGCGCGGCGGTCGGCGTCGCGGCCGCCGTTGCGGATGTACCACTGGCGGGAGGTGACGACCTCGAGCGGCTTGTCGCCCTTCTCGTAGAAGTTCACGGCGTGCATGATCTTCTTCGGCTCCCCGTCCAGCAGGCCGGCCGCGGTGAGGGCGTCCACCACACCCTGCTTGGCGGAGAAGACGGTCCGGCCGGCCACGGTGTCCGCATAGGCCTGTCGGCCGGCGTCCGTGGTGATCCACTCGGGGGTGTCGGCGGCGAAGCGGCCGTCACGGCCGATCAGGGTGCGGGTCGGCAGCTGCAGTTCGCGCCACCAGGTGACGTCGTTGAGATCGCCGAAGGTGCAGACCATGGCGATGCCGGAGCCCTTGTCCGGCTTGGCCAGCGAGTGCGGGAAGACCTCGACCTCCACGCCGTACAGCGGGGAGGTGACGGTCGTGCCGAACAGGTGCTGGTAGCGCTCGTCGTCCGGGTGGGCGACCAGGCCGGAGCAGGAGGCCAGCAGCTCGGGGCGGGTGGTCTCGATGAAGACCTGCTCGCCGTCCGCAGCCGTGAAGGCGTAGCGGTGGTAGGCGCCCGGGACCTCGCGGTCCTCGAGCTCGGCCTGGGCCACGGCGGTGCGGAAGGTCACGTCCCACATGGTGGGGGCCTCGGCCAGGTAGGCGTCGCCCGAGGCGATGCCGGCCAGGAAGGCGCGTTGGGAGACGGAGCGGGAGACGTCGTCGATGGTCCGGTAGGTCATGTCCCAGTCGACGGACAGGCCGAGGCGGGTGAAGAGGTCCTCGAAGACCTTCTCGTCCTCGACGGCGAGCTCCTCGCAGAGCTCGATGAAGTTCCTGCGGGAGATCACGTCCCAGTCGCGCTGGTTCTTCGCCGGCTTCTCCGGCGGGCGGTAGCCCTCCACGTACGGCTTGGCGGGGTCGCAGCGGACGCCGTAGTAGTTCTGCACGCGGCGCTCGGTGGGCAGGCCGTTGTCGTCCCAGCCCATCGGGTAGAACACGTTCTTGCCGTTCATGCGCTGGTAGCGGGCGAGCACGTCGGTCTGGGTGTAGGAGAAGACGTGGCCCACGTGCAATGAGCCGGAGGCGGTCGGCGGGGGAGTGTCGATCGAGTAGACCTGTTCGCGGGTGGTCTGCGTGTCGAACGCGTAGGTGCGCTCGTCGGCCCAGCGGGCGGTCAGCTTCTCCTCGAGGCCCTCGAGGGCCGGCTTGTCCGGCACGGCCACGGCGCCGGCGGCGGGGGTGGACGGGGTCGATGCGTCGATGGGCGTGTCTGTGCCCTGCGTGTTCTCAGCCATGCCCGCCATCCTCCCATGACCGGGGCGGCGGGCCGGGCCTGCGACGACGCCCGGGACATCCCGCCCTTCCAGTCGCTCGACCTGGCGGAGGTGAACGGGGCGGTGCTCCGAACGGCACGGCTCGGCTACGGTCGGAGGCGTGAGCCACACCCATGAACCTGCGAAGAACCCCGCCCGCGCCGCCGTCGTGACGGGGGCCACGAGCGGCATCGGCCGCGCCACGGCCCTCGAGCTCGCCCGCCGCGGCTGGCGCGTGTACGCCGTCGGCCGCCGGGCCGAGCGCCTCGAGACCCTCGCTGCCGACGCCCGGGCCGAGGGCGTGAGCGGCGACGTCGTCCCCGCCGCCCTGGACGTCACGGACGAGGCCGCCGTCGCCGCGCTGGCCTCGCGCGTCGAGGCCGACGGCGGCGCCGACACCCTCGTCAACATCGCCGGCGGCGCGCTCGGCACGGACGCCGTGGGCGTGGGCGACCGCGCGGACTGGGAGTGGATGTACCGCGTCAACGTGCTCGGCACCCTGACGATGTGCCAGGCGTTCCTGCCCATGCTCCGCGCCCACGGCGCGGGCACCGTGCTCAACCTGACCTCGACCGCCGCCGTCACCGCCTACGAGGGCGGCGCCGGCTACAACGCCGCGAAGATGGGCCAGCACGGGCTCACCGGCGCGCTGCGCCTGGAGGAGGCCGAGCACAACGTGCGGGTGATCGAGGTGCTCCCGGGCATGGTCCACACCGAGGAGTTCTCCCGCAACCGCCTGGGCGGCGACCAATCCGCCGCGGACGCCGTGTACGCGGGCGTGGAGAAGCCGCTCACCCCCGAGGACGTCGCCGAGGTGTGCGTCCACGCCGTCGAGCTGCCCCACCACGTGAACCTGGATCAGATCGTGATGCGGCCGGTCGCCCAGGCCGCCCAGCACAAGGTGATCCGCCGGTGAGCGGCGGGCCGCAGAACGTGTGGGCCGACGCGGTGGGCTCGGCATGAGCGCGCCCGTGCTGCACGTGATCGCCTGCGCCCACGGCACGCACGACGCGGCCGGCCGCGTCGTGATCGACGGCCTCCGTGCCGACCTGGCGGCCCTCCTGGACGCCGAGGGGCCGGGCGCCCAGGTCCACGAGGCCTACGTGGACGTGCAGAGCCCCTCCCTTGACGAGGTCGTGGCGGACCTGCCCCCGGGGGAGTCGGCCGTGATCGTGCCGCTGCTGCTGTCCCTGGGCCATCACGTCCACCACGACATCCACCACGCCGCGGCCGCCCGGCCCGACACGATCGCCGCCGCACCGCTGGCCGGGGTCGGGGACGACGTCGAGCCGCGCCTGGTGACCGTTCTGGCCGAACGGGTGGCCCAGGCGGTGCCGGCCGGTGAGGCCGCGACATCGGACATCATCCTGGC
>NZ_RBLN01000165.1:0-228 GCF_003989405.1 Micrococcus sp. HSID17227
TAAAAAAAAAAAAAGTAACGAATTACGTCGACGACTGCTCATTGCAATCCGCTTACTGTACCGAATAGTCCGATGAGGACATGAAGTTTAAGACCTACGCGCCAGACGTTCACCACTCCGATGTTCAGATAAGTCTGCCAGTCATTGATCGTGTGTCAGAGAACTTGATCTCATTCGAACTTCCCTTTAATACCACGAAAACGATAGTAGACGTGTACTGCCTCAACA
>NZ_RBLN01000166.1:0-4916 GCF_003989405.1 Micrococcus sp. HSID17227
GCCTGGGCCTGCGCTCGCGCGCGGTCCTCGAGGTCCACGACGCCGGCGCCCACCGCGGCCTGCTCGTGCTCCGCCCCGGGGCCGCCAACCTGTTCATCCCCGCGGACGACCTCGTCGAGGCCGGCCTGTCCGCGGGGATCGCCGGCAAGTTCGTCGAGCCGGGCGGGCTCGTCGCCTGGGGCTGGCGCCTCGGCGACGTCGAACTCACCTCCGCCTTCCGCCCCGACCGCCCCGAGGACCGCGACCGGCTCCTCGCCGCCCTGCAGACCATCATCGACCCCGCCCCGGCCGACCCGGCCGGCCGCGCAGGAGAAGGAGACCCCCGATGAGCACCCCCACCGACGACCTGGCCCTGCTCGTCCTCGAGGACGGCACCGTCCACCGCGGCCGGGCCTACGGCGCCCGCGGCCGCACCCTGGGCGAGGCCGTGTTCACCACGGGCATGACCGGCTACCAGGAGACCCTCACCGACCCGTCCTACGCGGGGCAGATCATCGTGCAGACCTCCCCGCACATCGGCAACACCGGGGTCAACGACGCCGACCGGGAGTCGCGGGCGATCTTCGCCGCCGGCTACGTGGTCCGCGACGCGGCCCGGCGTCCGTCCAACTGGCGCGCCGAGCGCACCCTCGACGAGGAGCTCGAGGCGTTCGGCGTCGTCGGGATCCGCGAGGTCGACACCCGTGCCGTCACCCGCCGCCTGCGCACCGAGGGCTCGATGCGCGCCGGCGTGTTCTCCGGCGAGCACGCCGCCCGCCCCGAGGCCGAGCTGCTGGCGGAGGTGCGCGCCCAGCCGTCGATGGCCGGCGCCCGCCTCGCGGAGTCCGTCACCACGGAGGAGCCGTACGTCATCGAGCCGGCCGAGCACGGCTGGGAGGGCGAGCCGATCGCCGAGATCGCCGCCCTCGACCTCGGCATCAAGGCCGCCACGCCGCGGCACCTGGCCTCCCGCGGCATCCGCGTGCACGTGCTGCCCGCGGCCACGGACCTGGCCGGCATCCGCGCCGTGGACCCGGACGGCGTCTTCCTGTCCAACGGCCCCGGCGACCCGGCCACGGCAGACGCCCAGGTGGAGCTGCTGCGCGAGGTCCTCGACGCCGGCCTGCCGTTCTTCGGCATCTGCTTCGGCAACCAGATCTTCGGCCGCGCGCTCGGCTTCGACACCTACAAGCTGAAGTTCGGCCACCGCGGCCCGAACCAGCCGGTGCTGGTCAAGGCCACGGGCCGCGTGGCCATCACCTCCCAGAACCACGGCTTCGCCGTGGACGCCCCCCTCGGCGAGCCGATCGAGGCGCCGGAGTCGCGCTTCGGCCGCGTCGAGGTCTCCCACTGGTCCCTGAACGACCAGGTCGTCGAGGGCCTGCGCCTGCTCGACCGGCCCGCCTTCTCCGTGCAGTTCCACCCGGAGTCCGCGGCCGGCCCCAACGACACCCTCGACCTGTTCGACCGCTTCGTGCAGCTGCTCACCGAGCACCGCACCGCCACCACCCCCGCCACCGAAGGAGCCTGATCCATGCCCAAGCGCACCGACCTGAAGTCCGTCCTGGTCATCGGCTCCGGCCCCATCGTGATCGGCCAGGCCGCCGAGTTCGACTACTCCGGCACCCAGGCCATCCGCGTCCTCAAGGAGGAGGGCGTCCGCGTCGTCCTCGTCAACTCCAACCCGGCCACGATCATGACCGATCCGGAGCTGGCCGACGCCACCTACGTCGAGCCCATCACCCCGGCCGTGGTCGCCAAGATCATCGAGAAGGAGCGCCCGGACGCCCTGCTGCCCACCCTGGGCGGCCAGACGGCGCTGAACACCGCCATCGCCCTCGACAAGGACGGGGTGCTCGAGCGCTTCGGCGTCGAGCTGATCGGCGCGAACATCGAGGCCATCGAGCTCGGCGAGAACCGCGAGCTGTTCAAGGGCGTCGTGGAGCGTGCCGGCGGCGAATCCGCCCGGTCCCACATCGTGCACACGATGGAGGAGGCCCTGGCCGCCGTCGAGGACCTGAAGTACCCCGTGGTGGTGCGCCCCTCGTTCACGATGGGCGGCCTCGGCTCCGGCATGGCCTACGACGAGGCCGACCTGTACCGCATCTGCGGCGCCGGCCTGCAGTACAGCCCGACCTCCGAGGTCCTGCTCGAGGAGTCCATCCTCGGCTGGAAGGAGTACGAGCTGGAGATGATGCGGGACAAGAACGACAACGTCGTCGTCGTCTGCTCCATCGAGAACGTGGACCCCGTGGGCGTGCACACCGGCGACTCCATCACCGTGGCCCCGGCCATGACGCTGACGGACCGCGAGTACCAGAAGCTGCGGGACATCTCGATCAACGTCATCCGCGAGGTCGGCGTGGACACCGGCGGCTGCAACATCCAGTTCGCGGTGAACCCCGTGGACGGGCGCGTCGTCGTCATCGAGATGAACCCGCGCGTCTCCCGCTCCTCGGCGCTGGCCTCGAAGGCCACCGGCTTCGCGATCGCCAAGATCGCCACCAAGCTGGCCCTGGGCTACACGATGGACGAGATCCCCAACGACATCACCCAGAAGACCCCGGCGTCCTTCGAGCCGGTCCTGGACTACGTGGTCGTGAAGGTCCCGCGCTTCGCGTTCGAGAAGTTCCCGGCGGCGGACCCCACGCTGACCACCACCATGAAGTCGGTCGGCGAGGCCATGGCCATCGGCCGCAGCTTCACGGAGGCCCTGCAGAAGGCCCTGCGCTCGCTCGAGCAGAAGGGCTCGGAGCTCGCGTTCCCGCAGGACGCCGACCCGCAGGCCCTGCTCGCGGCGGCGCGCACGGCCACCGCCGACCGGCTCTCCCAGACCCAGCAGGCGCTCTACGCCGGCGCCACGATCGAGGAGGCCTTCGAGGCCACCGCGATCGACCCGTGGTTCCTGGACCAGTTCGTGCTCATCAACGAGGTCGCGGACGAGATCCGCGACGCCGAGGTCCTCGACGAAACCCTGCTGCGCCGCGCCAAGCGGCACGGGTTCTCCGACGCCCAGATCGGCTCGCTGCGGCACATGGACGCGGCGGTCGTGCGCGGCGTGCGTCACGCCCTGGGCGTGCGCCCCGTCTACAAGACCGTGGACACCTGTGCCGCCGAGTTCGAGGCCTTCACCCCGTACCGGTACTCCAGCTACGACCTCGAGACCGAGGTCGCCCCGCACGAGGGCGAGTCGGTGATCATCCTCGGCTCGGGCCCGAACCGGATCGGCCAGGGCATCGAGTTCGACTACTCGTGCGTGCACGCCACCATGGCGCTGCGCGAGGCCGGCTACGAGACCGTGATGGTCAACTGCAACCCGGAGACCGTGTCCACGGACTACGACATCTCCGACCGCCTCTACTTCGAGCCGCTCACGCTCGAGGACGTCCTGGAGGTCATCGCGGCCGAGGAGGCCTCCGGCGGCGTGCGCGGCGTCTTCGTGCAGCTCGGCGGTCAGACCCCGCTCAAGCTGGCCCAGCAGCTCGCCGACGCCGGCGTGCCGATCCTGGGCACCTCGCCCGCGGCCATCGACCTGGCCGAGCACCGCGGCGAGTTCGCGCTCGTGCTCGAGCGCGCGGGCCTGGTGGCGCCGAAGAACGGCACGGCGGTCTCCTTCGACGACGCCAAGCGCGTGGCGGACGAGATCGGCTACCCCGTGCTCGTGCGCCCCTCCTACGTGCTCGGCGGTCGCGGCATGGAGATCGTGTACTCCGAGGAGGCGCTGGCCCACTACGTGGAGCACGCCACGGAGATCACCCCCGACCAGCCGATGCTCGTGGACCGCTTCCTCGAGGACGCGATCGAGATCGACGTCGACGCCCTCTACGACGGCACCGAGCTGTACCTCGGCGGCGTCATGGAGCACATCGAGGAGGCGGGCATCCACTCGGGTGACTCCGCGTGCGTGCTGCCCCCCGTCACCCTGGGCCCGGACGTGCTCGAGCGCGTGCACCGCGCCACCGAGCGGATCGCGGCCGGCGTCGGCGTGCGCGGCCTGATCAACATCCAGTTCGCGCTCGCCTCGGACGTGCTGTACGTGATCGAGGCGAACCCGCGCGCCTCGCGGACCGTGCCGTTCGTCTCGAAGGCCACGGGCGTCCAGCTGGCCAAGGCGGCCGCGCGGATCGGCGTCGGCGAGAGCATCGCCGACCTGCGCGCGGCGGGCATGCTGCCCACGGCGTACGACGGCGGCACCCTGCCGATCGGCGCGCCCGTGGCGGTCAAGGAGGCGGTGCTGCCGTTCACCCGCTTCCGCACCGCGGAGGGCCGCGTGGTCGACTCGCTGCTGGGCCCGGAGATGCGCTCGACGGGCGAGGTCATGGGCATCGACAAGCACTTCGACACCGCGTTCGCCAAGTCCCAGTCCGCCGCCGGCGGCCCGCTGCCCACCTCGGGGCGCGTGTTCGTGTCGGTCGCCAACCGGGACAAGCGCACCCTCGTGGGCCAGGCCAAGCGCCTCGTCGACCTCGGCTTCCAGGTGGTCTCCACCGGCGGCACCGCCGAGGTGCTGCGGCGCAACGGCATCCCCGCGGAGGTCGTGGCGAAGATCGCCGACGCCGGGCACGAGGACGGCGCGGGCACCGTGCTGGAGCAGCTGCACGCCGGCACCGTCGACCTCGTGCTGAACACGCCCTCCGGCGGCGACGCCCGCACGGACGGCTACGAGATCCGCGCGGCCGCGACGTCGCTCGGCGTGCCGGTGATCACGACCACGGCCGAATTCGGGGCGTGCCTGCAGGCCATCGAGGCCATGCGGTCCTACGAGTGGTCCGTCACCTCACTGCAGGAGCACGACGCGCGCCTGCAGCAGGCTGTCGCCGGTCCGGAGGCCGCGGCGTGACCACGACGGCGACGGGCGGCGCGGGGCCCCGCGCCCCCTTCGGGCGGCGGCTACACTGGAAGCGCGGCGCGTGGGGACAGAGCGGCCTACCCCTGGT
>NZ_RBLN01000167.1:0-3325 GCF_003989405.1 Micrococcus sp. HSID17227
CTCCCAGTTCCTGTCCGCCGCGCTGCTGGCGGCCGCGGGGATGCCGCGCGGCCTCCGGCTGCGGCACACCGGGCAGACCGTGCCGAGTCCGGAGCACGTCGCGATGACCGTCGGGGTGCTGCGCGCGCTCGAGGTGGACGTCGCCGAGACGGGTCCCGGGGCGTGGACCGTGGCCCCGGGGCGCATCCCGGCACACGAGGCGACCGTCGAGCCGGACCTGTCCAACGCAGGCCCCTTCCTGGCCGCCGCCGTGGCCACGGGCGGCTCCGTGACGGTGCCGGACTGGCCCACCCGCACGACGCAGATCGGCGACCGCTGGCGGCGGATCCTGCCGCAGTTCGGGGCGAGCGTGGCCCTCACGGTCGACCGCACGGACCGCTCCCGCGGCCGGCTCACGGTGACGGGGGCGGTCCACGACGACGGCGCGCCCCGCATCACCGGCGCCGGTGAGATCGCGGACACGGCCGAGCTCGCCCCCACCGCGGCCGCGCTCGCCCTGCTGGCCTCCGGGCCCACCCGCCTGACGGGGATCGGCCATCTGCGGGGCCATGAGACGGACCGGCTCGCCGCGCTCACCGCCGAGGCCGCCCGCCTGGGGATCACCGTGGACGAGGACGAGACGTCGCTCGGCTTCCCGGGGACGGACGCGTCGGGGCCGCTGTCGCCCGCCGCCCTCGAGACCTACCACGACCACCGGATGGCGACCTTCGCCGCCGTCGTCGGCCTGCGCGTGCCGGGGACCGGCATCGTGGACGTGGCGACCACCGCGAAGACGATGCCGGACTTCCCCGCACTGTGGACCGCGCTCGTGGCACCCGGCGATGCGGCCGAGGAGGCCCGCTGATGGCCCGGCGCCTCGATCCCTCCGCGTGGGACGAGTCCGATGTCCGGGTGCGCCCGTCCAAACGCGGCACCCGCCCGCGCACCAAGGAGCGGCCCAAGCACGAGGATGCGCAGGTCGGCATGGTCACCACGGTGGACCGCGGCCGGTACGCCGTGGTGCTGCCGGATCGCCTGGACGAGCGGATCACGGCGATGCGCGCCCGCGAGCTGCGCCGCACGCCGATCGCCACGGGCGACCGGGTGGCCGTCGTCGGGGACCTCTCCGGGGACGAGGGCACGCTCGCACGCATCGTCCGTGTCGAGGAGCGCAGCACGGTCCTGCGCCGGTCGGCGGACGACTCGGACGAGGTCGAGCGGGTGGTGGTGGCCAACGCCGACCTGCTGGTGATCATGGTGGCCGCGGCCAATCCGGAGCCCCGGACCGGCTTCATCGACCGCGCCCTGGTCGCCTGCTACGACGCCGGCATCCACCCGGTGCTGCTCATCACGAAGACCGACCTGCGTGATCCGGCCGCGCTGGTGGCGCACTACGAGGCCCTGGACCTGGAGGTGATGACCTCCGGTGCGGCGACCTTCGAGGCCGAGACCGGGGACACCGCCCTGGACGCCTCGCTCGTGGCCCGGGTGGCCGAGCGGCTGATCGGGCACACGAGCGCGTTCGTGGGGCCCTCCGGCGTCGGCAAGTCCACGCTGCTGAACGCGCTCACCGGCGCGGAACGGGCCACCGGCCACGTCAACGCCGTCACCGGCCGGGGCCGGCACACCTCCTCGTCCGCGCTCGCACTGCCGCTGACGGGCGACGACGGCGCCCCCCTGCCGGACACCTGGGTGGTGGACACCCCCGGCATCCGGTCCTTCGGGCTGGGCTGGGTCGAGCCGGACCGCGTGGTGGAGGCGTTCGACGACCTCGCCGGCGGGCTGGCGGACTGCCCGCGCGGCTGCACCCACACCGCCGACTCCCCCGGCTGCGGCCTGGACGCATGGGTGGCCGCGGGCCACGCCGGCCCCTCGGGAGCGGCACGCCTGGCCTCGCTGCGGCGTCTGCTCGGCAACCGGCTGGCCCCCTCGGGGGCGGAGGACGCGGCGTCGTCCGAGGACTGAGGCGGCCCGCGCGGTATAGCGTGGGCGGCATGGAGCGACCTGAGAACCCTGCGACCCGCGGCCGCGACCTCACGGAGGACCTGCGGCTGGCCCACATGCTGGCGGACAACGTGGACTCGATCACGATGTCCCGGTTCAAGGCCCAGGACCTCGAGGTCAGCACCAAGCCGGATCTCACCCCTGTCACGGATGCGGACCGCGCCGCGGAGGAGTCCATCCGCTCCACCCTGTCCCGTGCCCGGGCGCGCGACGGCATCGTGGGTGAGGAGTTCGGCGGATCTCTGAGCCGCTCCGGCCGGCAGTGGGTGGTCGACCCCATCGACGGCACCAAGAACTTCGTGCGCGGCGTGCCCGTGTGGGCCACCCTCATCGCGCTGCTGATCGACGGCGAGCCCGTCGTCGGCGTCGTCTCCGCCCCCGCCCTGCACCGGCGCTGGTGGGCCGCGGCCGGCCAGGGCGCCTTCGCGGGCACCTCGCTCACGCGTGCTCAGCGGATCACCGTGTCCGGCGTGGATCGGGTCGAGGACGCGTCGCTGTCCTTCTCCTCGATCGAGGGCTGGCGCGAACGCGGCTCGATCCGCGCGTTCCTGCAGCTCACCTCGGACGTGTGGCGCGTGCGCGGCTTCGGTGACTTCTGGTCCTACATGCTCGTGGCCGAGGGCGCCGTGGACATCGCGGCCGAGCCCGAGCTCGAGCTGCATGACATGGCCGCTCTGGTGCCGATCGTGCGCGAGGCCGGCGGCCGCTTCACCTCGCTGGACGGCGAGGACGGCCCGTTCGGCGGGCACGCGCTGGCCACGAACGGCCTGCTCCACGACGACGTCCTCGCCCGCCTCCGCGCGGGTGACGAGACCGAGGGCGGCGCCTGATGGCCGCGCGGGGGGAGACGACGGCCGACCGGAGGGGCGGGCGCGGGACGGATCGCCGGCCCGGCACTGCGGGTGCGGTGGCCCTCGGCGGTGCCGCGGGCGTGCTGTGCGGTGCGGGGGTGATGAACGCGGTGACCGCGCTGGCCGGGGCGCCCAACTTCCGCGGCACGTTCGGCGCCGCGTTCGGGGCGGTCGACGTGCTGGTCCAGGCCCTGCCGCTGTTCGTGGTGAACGTGCTCGGCTCGTTCCTGCTCGGCCTGCTGTGGGCGGCCTCGCGCTGCCGCGGGCCGGACTGGCGTCCACGCCTGGTGGCGGGGCTGGGAACCGGCTTCCTCGGTGCGTTCACCACCATCTCCAGCGCCGTCGCCCTGGTGCTGTGGCCGGTGCGGCTGGGCGCTGCGGCGTCCGGGGCGGGTGGCGTCCTCGCCGCGGCGGTAGCGGTGCTGCTGGTGCTCGCGCTGATGGCTGCACTCCCGACGGCGGCGGCCGTGCTCGGCCTGCGCGCCGGGAGC
>NZ_RBLN01000168.1:0-1549 GCF_003989405.1 Micrococcus sp. HSID17227
TCCGCCGGTGAGGCGCTTGCCTGAGTCGCCGTCGCCCGCCCCCTCGCGAGCGGGGAGGTTGTCCGGGACCGGCTCGGTGTTGCGCTCCATGATGCCGGGCAGCGCCGGGGGCAGGCGGTCGGCGAGGTCGTCGGGGGGGGACTGCCAGGGCGGGGGCCAGTCGGGGGCGGGGGTGGTGTGCGTCACACTCAATCTTGTCTCCTCGCGATGAAGTGATGGCCCAGATCGTACGCTGAAGACGAAGAACTGCGGCATGCCGAGCCATAGACTGGAGCCATGGTCGGCCCGTCTCTGTTCTCCCGTCTGGCGTCGACGCTCCTGCACCCGCTCGCCCCGCAGGACGTCCTCAGCCTGCTCGACCCCGTGCACTCCTCGCGGCAGCTGCGCGGCGTGGTCACCTCCGTGACGCGCGAGACGCCCGGCACCGCCACCATCGCCTTCCGCCCGGGCCCGGGCTGGCGGGCCCACGACGCCGGCCAGTGGGCCCGCATCGGGGTGGACGTGGACGGCGTGCGCCAGTGGCGCTCCTACTCGCTCTCCGCTCCCGCGGGCGCCGACCCCGAGATCACGGTGTCCGACATCGGCCTCGTCTCCGGCACGCTCGTGCGCCGCACGAAGCCCGGCGACGTCCTGTTCCTCGACGTCCCCGAGGGCGACTTCACCCTCCCGGACGAGCCGCGCGCCCTGCTGATGCTCACGGCCGGCTCGGGCCTGACCCCGGTGATGTCCATGATCCGCACGCTCGTGCCGGCCCGCGCGGACGCCGACGTCGTGCTCATCCACTCCTCCCGCACCCCCGAGGACGCCCTGTTCCGCGAGGAGCTCGCCGAGCTGGCCGACCAGTTCCCGGGCCTGCGCGTGGTGCACCGCCACACCGCGGACGAGGGCCGCCTGGACCTGTCCTCCCCCGCCGAGCTCGAGGACCTGTGCCCCGACTGGCGCGACCGGGCCGCCTACGCGTGCGGCCCCGCCGAGTTCCTCGACGACGCCGAGGACCTCTGGCGGCGCGAGGCCGGCGAGGACCTGCGCATCGAGCGCTTCCGTGCGGACTTCGCGGCGGGCGTGGCCGGCGCGGGCGGCCGCGTGGTGTTCGAGCACGCCGACGCCGAGGCCGACGCTCCCGGTGACGTGCCGCTGCTGATCGTGGCCGAGGAGGCCGGCGTCGCCGCCCCGTCCGGCTGCCGCATGGGCATCTGCCACGCCTGCCTGACCCCCCTGCGCTCCGGCCAGGTCACCGACCTGCGCTCCGGCGAAGTCCACGGCGAGCCCGGCGAGCTGATCCAGACCTGCGTGAGCGCCGCCGCCGGCCCGCTGAGCCTCGACCTCTGAACCTGACACCCGGCCGAGACCCGGGCCTCCCCGACCATTCCCCCCCCCCCCGCCCCCGGAAGCCACGCAGAACCGGAAAACCCCCACCCCCCACGCCGCCCCGTCCGGCTGCCGCATGGGCATCTGCCACGCCTGCCTGACCCCCCTGCGCTCCGGCCAGGTCACCGACCTGCGCTCCGGCGAAGTCCACGGCGAGCCCGGCGAGCTGATCCAGACCTGC
>NZ_RBLN01000169.1:0-4596 GCF_003989405.1 Micrococcus sp. HSID17227
CGGACGTCCACCCCGGCCGCCCGGCGGACCGGCTGCACGGCGGGCGCGGCGACGGCCGCCCGGTGGCCGAGTCGGACCGGCTCGCGTTCTGGGAGGCGGCCGGCCGACGTCTGAGCTGGGAGCGGCCCTTCACCCGGACGCGCTCCCTCACCGCCCCGGACCCGGCCGCCGAGCGCGGCCCGGAGATCCGCTGGTACGAGGACGGCACCCTGAACGTGGCCGTGAACTGCGTGGACCGGCACGTGGCGGCGGGGCGCGGGGAGAAGGTCGCCCTGTACTTCGAGGGCGAGCCCGGCGACCGCCGCGCCGTCACCTACGCGCAGCTGCAGCGCGAGGTCGCCCAGGCCGCGAACGCCCTCGAGGAGCTGGGCATCGGGGCGGGCGACCGCGTCGTCGTGTACCTGCCCGTGCTCGTGGAGACGATCGTCATCACGCTGGCGTGCGCGCGGATCGGGGCCGTGCACTCGCTCGTGTTCGGCGGGTTCTCGGCGGAGGCGCTGCGGTTCCGCGTCGAGGACACGGGCGCGAAGCTGCTCGTCACCACCGACGGCCAGTTCCGCCGCGGCGCCGCCGTCCCCGTGAAGGCCAACGCGGACGAGGCCGTGTCCGGGGACAACGTGATCGAGCACGTCCTCGTCCTGGACCGCACGGGCCACCGGGACATCCCGTGGACCGAGGGCCGGGACCTGTGGTGGCACGACGTCGTGGACCGCCAGCCGGACACCCACACCCCGCGCGCCTTCGATGCGGAGCACCCGCTGTTCATCATGTACACCTCCGGCACCACGGGACAGCCCAAGGGGCTCGTGCACACCTCCGGCGGGTACCTCGCCGCGGCCTCGTGGACGCACGACTTCCTGTTCTCCCACCCGGACCCGGCACGGCGCGACGACGACGTCCACTGGTGCACCGCGGACCTGGCCTGGGTCACCGCGCACACCTACGAGATCTACGGTCCGCTCTCGAACGGGGTCACGCAGGTGATCTACGAGGGCGTGCCGAACGCCCCGCACCCGGGCCGGCACTTCGAGGTGATCGAGCGCTACCGGGTGACGAGCTACTACACGGCGCCCACCCTGATCCGCTCGCTCAAGGGCTGGCATCCGGAGGGGATCCCGGCGCACGCGGACGGCGGCCCGGACCTGTCCTCGATCCGCCTGATCGGCACCGTGGGCGAGTCCGTGAACCCGGAGGCCTGGACGTGGGCCCGGACCCAGATCGGCCGGGACACCCCGGACCTGCCGATGGTGGACACGTGGTGGCAGTCCGAGACGGGCGCCACCGTGCTCTCCCCCCGCCCCACGGACACGGCCTTCAAGCCGGGCTGCGGCTCCCGGCCCCTGCCGGGGGTGGACGTGGCCGTGGTCGACGACGACGGCGCCCCCACGCCCGAGGGCCTGCAGGGCCGGATCGTGGTCACCCGCACCTCGCCGTCGATGGCGCGGACCGTGTGGCGGAACCCGGCCCGCTACTTCCACTCGTACTGGGAGGACTACGCGGACCAGGGCGAGGCGGGCTGGTTCCTCGCCGGCGACGGCGCCAAGCGGGACGAGGACGGCGACGTCTGGATCCTCGGGCGCGTGGACGACGTCATCAACATCTCCGGGCACCGGCTGAGCACCATCGAGATCGAGTCCGCCCTCGTGGCGCACCCGGAGGTGATCGAGGCGGGGGTGTGCCCCGTGCCGCACGAGACCACCGGGCACGCCGCCGTCGCCTTCGTCGTGGCGCACGAGGGCTGGCTGGCCGGAGACGACGGCCCCGGCGCCTCCGCCGCCGACCGCGCCGAGGAGCTGCGGCGGCATGTGGGGCGGGTGATCGGGCCGGTGGCCAAGCCCGCCGAGGTGGTCTTCGTCCCCGACGTGCCCAAGACCCGCTCGGGCAAGATCATGCGGCGGCTGCTGACGCAGCTGCACCAGGGCACCGCGCTCGGGGACACCACGAGCCTGCAGAACGAGCCGTGCGTCGGGCAGATCGCCGAGGTGCTCCGGGCCGGCCGCCGCGCTCAGGACGCCGGCACCGGCGCCGTCCGCAGCGCCAGCTCGGCCAGCACCTGAGCGGCCCGCGGCACCACGGCGTCGTCGAACACGGCCTGCGGGGAGTGGTTGACCGGCGCCCCGTCCGGGTCCACGCCCTCCGGGACCGCCCCGAGCAGGACGTAGGCGCCGGGCACCCGCTGGAGGACCTCGGAGAAGTCCTCGCTGCCGGGCTCGGGCTCGGACAGCTCCCGGTACGCCTCGACCCCGTACAGGTCCTCCACGGTCCGGCGGACGAAGGCCACCGCGTCCGGGTCGTTGGCCGTCACCGGGAACGCGCAGTCCGTCCGGACCTGTGCGCTCATGCCGTGCGCCGCGGCGATCCCGTGCACCATGCGCTCCACGGCCGAGAGCAGCCGGGCTCGGGCGGGCGCGGAGAAGGTACGCAGGGTGAGGGCGAGGGTGGCGCTGTCCGGGATGATGTTGGCCGCCGTGCCCGCGCTCAGGTGCCCGACGGTCGCGACCACCGGGTCGAAGGCGTCGAACTGCCGGGTGACCACGGACTGCAGCGCCAGCACCATCTCGGCGGCCACGGGCACCGGATCCTGGGCCAGGTGCGGCACGGAGCCGTGCCCGCCTCGACCGTGCACCGTCACCACCAGGTCGTCGCAGCCGGCCTGGATCGCCCCCGGGCGGCTGAGCAGGACGCCGCGCAGGTAGGTGCCCGAGGAGACATGGATCGCGTAGGCGACGTCCACCGGTCGCCCGGCCGCCTCCAGCAGCCCCTCCTGGATCATGTGCTGGGCGCCGCCGCCGGTCTCCTCCCCGGGCTGGAACATGGCCACCACGTCGGCGGTGAGCTCCCCGCGACGGCGCACCAGCCAAGCCAGGGCGCCGTAGAGGCCGGCGGTGTGCAGGTCGTGGCCGCAGGCGTGCATGGTGCCCGGCACGGAGGGGGCGTACTCCAGCCCGGTCTCCTCCGTGACGGGCAGGGCGTCCATGTCCCCCCGCAGCAGCACGACCGGCCGCCGGGCCCCCTCCGGCAGCGGGGCCCCGCCGCGCAGCACCACGACGACGGAACTCAGCGCCCGGCCCACGCTCGTCTCCAGCGCGGGGCGGCCGGTGGCGGCATCCTCCCCCGCCTCGGCGCGCAGGGCCTCGAGCCGCTCGAGGACGGCGGCCTGGGTGCGGGGCAGGTGCAGGTCCAGCTCCGGATGTCCGTGGAGGAGGCGGCGGAAGGCGATCGCCTCCCGGGCGATGTCCTCCGGCAGGCCCGGGGCGAGGGCGTTCGCGGGCGGGGTGGGGGCGGTGCGGTCCATGAGGACATCATGCCGTGGCGCCCCGCCGGCCCACCCGGATCGCGCAGCGGGTCAGCCGGCCAGCTCCTGCAGCTCGGCCAGGTCGAAGACGTCCTCCGAGGCGGGGGCCTCGGGCGCCTCGACCGCGTTCCACTCGGTGAAGGTGGCATTCGCGTCCACGTCCTCGTCCTCCGAGTTCACGTCCTCGAGACGGTAGAGGGTCGTGCTCTCCGGGTCGATCAGCATCGTCCGGCCGAACTCGTGGTGCTCCTCGGGCAGCGCGTACTTGAGGTACTTCCTGCCCTCGAGCTCCACCTCCTCGGCCTTCAGGTCCTTGCCGTCGAAGGCGTCCGCGGCGGGCATGTCCTCTTCGAGGTCGGACATGATCTCCTCCAGTGAGATGTCCATCTGCGCGGCCTGCTCGGCGTTCGTCTTGATCCAGCGGTCGCCCACGAGGGTGGAGAACATGCCCATCTCCGGGGGCAGGTCGTCACCGTCGGCCTTGAGCTTGAAGAACACGTCGGCGTCCCGGCGCAGGACCTCGATGGCCATGGTGGCCGCCCCCATGTCCACGTTCATGGTGCCCCGGAGGTGGGAGTCGTCGGTGGCGCCGGCGAGGTCCACGTTCGCGGACTGGATGGCGTCCGTGCCCAGGGAGGCGGAGGGCGACGCCGAGGCCGACGCGTCGTCCTTGTCCTCCTCCTTGTCGGCGGCGGTGCCCTCCATCTTCAGGCGCAGGCTCTCGGCATCCACGACCTTCTGGCGGACCTCGGGCCAGCTCTCCTCCAGCGTCGGGTCGGAGGCGCAGCCGGTGAGCAGCAGACCGGAGGCGGCGAGCATGCCGACGGCGAGGCGTGCGGGCGTCTTCATGGGGACTCCTTCACAGAGGTGCGGACGTGCCGGCGGCCGGGGACCGCCGGACGATGTCGCGTCGACCCTCTCACGTCACCCCTGGCCCGTCATGCCCTGAGGGACGCCGGAACTTCTACTGTGCCGACCCTGTGCGGGTCAGCCGCCGGTGGTGCCGTCCTCGAAGATCTGCCCCGCCGGGGTCTGCTTCTCCGCCTGGAACACGTCCTCGGCGCGGCCGTAGGCCCAGTACGCGCTCACCGACAGCTGCCGCCGGTCCACGCCGCGCACGTCCGTGAGGTACGCCCGGACGCGCTTGACCTGCTCCCGCTCGCCGTGCACGAACGCGTGCACCCGCCCCTCCCGCCACGCCGCGTCCTCGACGGCGGCGGCGAACCGCGTCGTCTCCGGGGTGAAGGGGCCGCCGCGGTGCAGCCAGCGCACCTCGACGCCGGCCGGCGCGGTCAGGGGCA